>JBQGOU010000363.1:0-3191 GCA_052086865.1 Cellulomonadaceae bacterium | reverse complement strand
CTGCGCACCGAGCTGCGCGGACGCGAGACCGACGGGGTGGGCCGTGAGGCGTACGCCCTGGCGAGCCAGCGCTTCCTCGGCACGACGATCGACCTCGACGAGACCTACGAGTGGGGCCTGGCCGAGCTTGCCCGCATGGTCGCCGAACAGGAGGCGATCGCACACGAGATCCTGCCGGGCGCGAGCGTCGACGAGGTTGTCGCGCACCTGGACGCCGACGAGGCGAACGTGCTGCACGGCACGCAGGCCCTGCAGCGGTGGATGCAGGAGACGAGCGACGCGGCGATCGCCGCGCTCGACGGCACGCATGTCGACGTGCCCGAGCCGCTGCGCCGCCTCGAGTGCCGCATCGCGCCCAGTGACTCGGGGATCATCTACTACACGCCGCCGAGCGACGATCTGGTGCGCCCCGGACGGATGTGGTGGTCGGTGCCCGCGGGCGTCACCCGCTTCAGCACCTGGCGCGAGCGCACCACCGTCTACCACGAGGGTGTCCCGGGTCACCACCTCCAGCTCGGCCAGGCGGTGTACGACAAGTCCACCCTCAACCTGTGGCGCCGCGCCCTCGCGGGCACCTCCGGCCACCTCGAGGGCTGGGCGCTGTACGCCGAACGCCTCATGGGCGACCTTGGCTTCCTCGAGACCCCGGCCGACCGCCTGGGCATGCTGGACGGTCAGCGCATGCGCGCCGCGAGGGTGGTGCTCGACATCGGCGTGCACCTGGGCAAGGCGCGCCCGGACGGGCCCGGCACCTGGGACGGCGACTATGCCCTGGAGTTCTTCCGCCGGCACGTGCACATGAACGACCAGTTCGTGCGCTTCGAAGTCAACCGCTACCTCGGGTGGCCGGGACAGGCACCCTCCTACAAGGTCGGCCAGCGCATCTGGGAGCAGGTGCGCGACGAGCTCCAGCGCCGCGAGGGGGCAGGCTTCGACCTGCGCAGCTTCCACCGGCGCGCCCTGGCCCTGGGCAACGTCGGACTCGACACGCTGCGCACCTCGCTGCTCGGATGACGCCCGCCGTCAGTGCCCGGCAGGTCGGTGTCACCATCGATCGCCAGCGTCTGCTGCCGCCGACGTCGCTCAGCCTGGCCCGGGGTCACGCGCTCGCCGTGCGAGGGCCGAACGGCGCGGGCAAGACCACCCTGCTGCGGGTGGTCGCCGGGCTCATGACTGCAAGTGAGGGCAGCGTCCAGGTGCTGGGCAGACGCGCCGACGAGCGCTCGACGTCCTTCCGGCGCACGCTGGCGGCCCTGATCGGGCCCCCGCCCTTCGCCCGCGACCTGACAGTGCGCGAACAGCTGCGCTTCGTCCGCGCGACGTGGGGTGTGGGTCCGGACGAGGCCGCACGGCACGCGGACGACCTCCTCGACGCGCTCGACCTGGTGCAGCTGTCCCAGCGTTTTGCGCATGAGCTGTCCTCCGGGCAGTCGCAGCTGTTCGCCCTCGCCCTGACTCTCGTGCGGCCCTTCGACGTGCTGCTGCTCGACGAGCCCGAGCAGCGGCTGGACGCCGAGCGGCGCGCCCGCGTCGTGACGCTGCTGCGCCGGCGCGTCGAGGACGGCGCCGCGGTGCTGTTCTCCACGCACTCCACCGCGCTCGTCGAGGCGCTCGGGGCGGACGTCGTCCACGTCGGGGCATGACGCATCCGCTGCGCGCCGCGCGCCAGGTCTACGCCTCCCGCTCGGCACGCCGCTCGCGAGGGGACCTGGCCTATGTCCTGTACGTGAGCGAGCTGGTGGCGGCCATCTGGGGGCCGGTGCTCGTCGGCGGCGTGGTGCGGGCGCTGTCGACCCCCGCCGTTGTCGGGCACCTCACTTCTGCGCACGCCGTGCCCGTGCTCGCCGGCACCACCGCGGCGCTCGCTCTGGCCGCGGTGGCCGGCGGACGCCTGCGCGGGCCGGTGCTGCCGCACCCCTTCGAGGCCTGGGCCCTCGGCGCGGGCCCGGTGCCCCGCTCGCGCGCGCTGCGCCGCCCGTTCGCACGGTCGCTCGGACTGGTCATCGCTGTCGCGGCGGCCGCAACCGCCCTGGTCTGCGCAGCGCTGCTGCGCGCCGGCGCAGCCGGGTCCGTCCCGTGGTCGTTCGGGCTCGGGGTGGTGTGCGCGGCGGTGGTGGTGACCGTGCTGTGGCTGCTCGGGCAGGCCGTGACCCGGCGCACCGCCGGTGCGGTCACGGCGGTGATCGTGCTGTCCGGAGGGGCGAGCCTGCGCTGGCCCGCTGCGGGGCCAGCGGGCTGGCTCGCCCTGCTCTGGCCAGCCGGGCACTCCCCCGACGCCGGCTGGCTCGCGCCGCTCGGCGCCGTGGCGGTGCTCGCGCTCGGCGCCGTGCCCTGGCTGCTCGCCCGGGTGCCCGGTACGGTGCTCGAGCGGCAGAGCGGGCGGTGGGCGCGCTCGGGGGAGCTGGCGCGCACGGGCGACCTCGCCGGGGCGCTCGACACGTTCCGGGCGCGGCCGTGGGCCCTGCGGCACCGCAGCCTGCGGATCACGCGCGCATCCTGGGTCGCGTGGTGGCTGCGCGACCTGCTCGGTACGGTGCGGACGCCGCTGCGCGCGGCCGTCGCCGCGGTCACGATCCCGCTCGCTGGCGCCGTGCTCGCCGCGGCCGATGCCGCGGGCGGGATGCGCTGGGCCGTCGCCGTCCTGGGCGCCGTGCTCATGTACCTGGGGGTGGGCGCCTGGTGCGACGGCCTGCGCCACGCCGCTCAGCAGACCGGAACGACTGCGCTGTACGGCACCAGGCCGTGGGGCCAGGCCCTGCGGCACGCGAGCCTGCTGCTCACCGTCGCCGGCCCGCTCACCGCGGCCGGCGGCGGCGCCTGGGCCGCGAGCCAGGGCGCGTTGAGCCAGCCCGCGCTCCCGGGTGCCGTGCTGTGGCCCGCAGGCGTCGCCGCGCTCGCCGTCACGGTGCGGATGGTCGACGTCGCCAAGGGGCCGCTGCCGGTGGAGCTGCTCATGCCCGTGCCGACCCCTGCCGGAGACGTGTCCGGCCTGAACGTCGCGCTCTGGCAGGCCGACGCGCTGATCGGCCTGGCCCTCGCCGCCGGCCTGCTGGGGCGCACCGCGCCGGGCACGGCCACCGGTCTCTGGTGGGCCGTCGTCGTCGCCGGGGCGCTCGCGCTCGCCCGCAGACGCTTCACGCGGGCCGAGCAGCCGGTGTACGCCGATCCGCCCACCGGACCCGAGGACGCAC
>JBQGOU010000362.1:0-3195 GCA_052086865.1 Cellulomonadaceae bacterium | reverse complement strand
TGGACGGGTGGCAGTCGCGCGCCAATCTATGCGCTGCCGCCGCGGGGAGCAACACGCGCCCCGCAACGTCGCGAGGGCGGCTGCAGTGATGCAGCCACCCTCGCCGGGACGCCCCCGTCCCACGGTCACGGATGAGACTCGCCGCCCACCCGCCGTACTCCACGCGCCCGGGATCTCGATCACGGACACGACCTCCACCGACCCCCCAGCCGGCTAATGAGGTAAGGCTAACCTAGGCTACGCCGAGCAATGTGGGCAAGCGGGAGCCGCGCCATCTCATCCCCTGAGAACAGCCACCCCCACCGCCCCGTCCACCAGCTAGCCCACCAGTTCGTCCACCAGCGGCAGCATCAGCTGCTGACCCGCCTCGAGCTCAACCGAGGCGAGGCCGTTCAGCTCGAGGATGTCGTCAATCGCATCGCGCACGTCGCCGCCTGCCGGCGTGACCCCTGCGGCCACACCCCACAAGGTGTCCCCCGCAGCGACCGTGTAGATCTCGACGGCCACCGGCGCCGAGGGCGAGTCTGCGGTGGCGCGCTGAACCACCCCCGGGGCGAGCACTGCCACCAGAACCGCGGCGAGCAGCGCCAGAACGGCCACTACGGCGCGACCGCGACGCGTCAGCCGAAGGCGTCCCGTCTCGGGTCCCGCGCCTGCCGACCTGCCGCGTCGCGCCAACGCGCGCGGCTCGCCCGCGTCGAGTCCGAGTGCCGTCACACCGATTGCGCTCATGATGCCTCCGCTCTGCACACCGCGGCGTCCGGTCGAACACCCGTCTGGCGTACATCTGTTCGTGCTACGTCTGTACGAATCTAGCACCAGGGTGCGACACGCGTCCACACCGTGTCGAACAGGTGTTTGATCGGCACGCCGCAGTCCCCTACCCTGATGAGGACAAGAGCACCACGAGCCACTGACACGCAGCGGAGCGAAAGCGACCGGTGCCCACCGGCCCGAGGTGTCCGCCCGAAACGAGGGAGCTCTGCCGTGGAGCACAGCGACGACGCCCAGACCGCGACGCCGGTACGCCGTGAACGACGCAACCTCGCCGAGGGGCCGGACGGCCTGACGCCGCGCCAGCGCACCGTCCTGGCCACGATCCGGTCCTCGATCGAGACCCGCGGGTACCCGCCGTCGATGCGGGAGATCGGCCAGGCCGTCGGACTGACCAGCCCGTCGAGCGTGAAGCACCAGCTCACGATGCTCGAGCGCAAGGGCTTCCTGCGCCGTGACCCCAACCTGCCGCGGGCAATGGAGGTCGTCCACGATCCGTCGACACCGCCAGCCGGCGCCCCGACCCCGTCGGCACCCGACGGGTCGGACCCTGTCCGCCCGCCCCTGCCCACCTCTGGTCTGCGGCTGCACAGCGAGGCACAGGCCGAGCTGGACGGCCATCCCGAGGCGACCTATGTGCCGCTGGTCGGGCGCATCGCCGCCGGAGGACCCATCCTGGCCGACCAGGTCGTCGAGGACGTGTTCGCGCTACCTCGCCAGCTCGTCGGCGACGGCGAGCTCTTCCTGCTCGCGGTCAGCGGCGACTCGATGATCGACGCCGCCATCTGTGACGGGGACTGGGTGGTCGTCCGCCGGCAGCAGGATGCGGAGAACGGCGAGATCGTCGCCGCCATGATCGACGGCGAGGCCACCGTCAAGACTTTCAAGCGCACCCCGGATGCTGTCTGGCTGCTGCCGCAGAACCCCAGCTACCAGCCCATCCCCGGCAACGACGCCCAGATCATCGGGCGCGTCGTCAGCGTGCTGCGCAGCCTGTGACGGCCCTGCCTCCCAGCACCGCCCACGACCTCGGCCCCGGGGCCCGGTGCGGGCTCCGCACCGCTCAGAACCCGAAGCTGCGGGCCACCTCGCGAAGCTCGTTGCCCGAGGCCTTCAGGCCGTCGTACTCGGTGTCCGAGAGTGGGATCTGCAGCTGCTCGAGCACGCCGTCGCGTCCGACGACCGAGGGCACGGACAGACACACGTCGGCGATGCCGAAGTAGTCCTCGAGCAACGAGGACACCGGGAGCACGCTGTGCTCGTCGTTGAGCACGGCCTGGATGATCCGGGTCGCCGCGAGGCCGACCGCATAGTTGGTGGCCCCCTTGCCCGCGATGATCCGGTAGGCCGATTCGACGACCTCCTTGGCGATGGTGCTGCGCACCTCCTCGGTCAGCGGACCGTGGTTGCCGGTGCGGTTCCACTCCACGAGCGGCACTCCCCCGATGGTGGCCGAGTCCCAGAGCGGGATCTCGGAGTCGCCGTGCTCGCCGGCGACGTAGGCGTGCACGTTCTGGACCGCGACCCCGCAGTGCTGGCCGACCAGGTAGCGCAACCGGGAGGAGTCCAGCACCGTTCCGGACCCGAACATCTGGTTGGACGGCATGCCGGAGATCTTCAGGGATGCGTAGGTCACGACGTCCACCGGGTTCGTCACCATCACGTAGATGGCGTCGGGCGCCACCTCGACCAGCGGCGGGAGAATGGAGCGCATCAGCCCGATCGTCGCCCCGGCGAGGTCGATCCGGGACTGCCCGGGCTTCTGCTTGGCACCTGCCGTGACGACCACGACGTCGGCGTCCGCACAGACCGCGACGTCGTCGGATCCCTCGACCGACGCCTCCGGCACGAACTGGATGCCGTGGCTGAGGTCGAGCGCCTCGGCCTCGACCTTGGCGGAGTTGATGTCGTGCAGCACGACCGAGCGCGCGACGCCGCGCATCAGCGCGGCGTACGCCAGCGTCGACCCCACGGCCCCGGCTCCCACGACCGCCAGCTTGGTGCGCCGGGGCATCGCGTGGACGGGGGCGGGCATCCCGTGACTCGACGTGCTGACGGTGGTCATCGTTCCTCCAGGAGATGGACTCGGGCTCAGATGCTCAGGCTACTACCGGAGCCCTCGCCGGGAGCAGCACCCTGCCCCGGCCCGGCCAGGCGCCGCAGCGCGCCGGTGACGATCCCCAGGTCCGTCGTCGGCCACAGCGGCGGCATGGAACGCAGGAGGAAGGTGCCGTAGCGGGCGGTTGACAGTCGGGGGTCGAGCACCGCGACCACGCCCCGGTCCGTTGCCGTGCGCACCAGCCGCCCCGCACCTTGGGCGAGCAGCAGCGCTGCGTGCGCAGCTGAGACGTGCATGAAGCCGTTGCCCCCTGCGGCGACCGCCGCCTCGCTGCGTGCGGCGGCCACAGGGTCGTCGGGCCG
>JBQGOU010000361.1:0-3210 GCA_052086865.1 Cellulomonadaceae bacterium | reverse complement strand
GCCTCGTCGTAGTCGACCAGATCCACCACCCGGCTCATCGGGCCACCTCCAGCTCGGGGGCCTGTGCAAGCAGCGCGCCACCCCAGGTCTTCTCCAGCGCTGCCTCCAGCGCCGCACCGACGCGGTACAGCCGATCGTCGGCCTTGGTGGGCGCAAGGATCTGGAAGCCCACGGGCAGGCCGTCGTCCGAGAGCCCGTTCGGCACCGAGATCCCGGGGATCCCGGCGAGGTTCGCCGGAATCGTCGCAACGTCGTTGAGGTACATCGCCAACGGGTCGTCCAGCTTCTCCCCCAGCTTGAACGCCGTGGTGGGCGCGGTGGGCGAGACGAGGACGTCGGCGGCGCCGAAGGCGGCGTCGAAGTCCCGCTGGATGAGGGTGCGGACCTTCTGCGCGCTGCCGTAGTAGGCGTCGTAGTACCCGGCGGACAAGGCGTAGGTCCCGAGGATGATGCGGCGCTTGACCTCGTCGCCGAAGCCGGCCCCGCGGGTTGCGCTCATCACGCGTTCGGCGGTCACCGGACCCTCGGTGGGTTCGACGCGCAGGCCGAAACGCATGCCGTCGAACTTCGCGAGGTTGCTCGAGGCCTCCGAGGGCATGATCAGGTAGTACGCGCCCAGGGCGTAGCGGAAGTGCGGGCAGGAGACCTCGACGATCTGCGCCCCGGCCTGCTCGAGCAGGGCGAGGGACTCGGCGAAGCGAGCGCTGACGCCCGCCTGGTATCCCTCCCCGCCCAGCTCACGCACCACACCGACGCGCAGGCCGGTCAGGTCGCCCAGGGCCCCCTGCCTGGCCGCGGCGGACAGCGCCGGGAGTGGCTCGTCGATGGAGGTGGAGTCGCGGTGGTCGTGTCCGCCGATGAGCTCGTGCAGCAGCGCGGAGTCCAGCACGGTGCGGGTGACGGGTCCGGCCTGGTCGAGGGAGGAGGCCATGGCGATCAGCCCGTAGCGCGAGACGCTGCCGTAGGTGGGCTTGACGCCCACGGTGCCGGTGACCGCGCCGGGCTGACGGATCGAGCCGCCGGTGTCCGTGCCGATGGCCAGGGGCGCCTCGAAGGCGGCGACGGCGGCCGCGGACCCGCCGCCGGAGCCGCCCGGGATCCGGTCGAGGTCCCAGGGGTTGTGGGTGTTGCCGTAGGCCGAGTGCTCGGTGGAGGAACCCATCGCGAACTCGTCCATGTTGGTCTTACCGAGGATCGGAAGGCCGGCGGCCTTGATCCGTTCCACAAGCGTCGCGTCGTACGGCGGGATCCAGCCCTCAAGGATCTTCGAACCTGCGGTGGTAGGCACGCCCTCGGTGACCACGACGTCCTTAATCGCGATGGGCACGCCGGCCAGGGGGTGCAGCTCCTCCCCGGCGGCGCGGCGCACGTCGACGTCCGCGGCCGTCTCGAGCGCGGTGTCGGTGCTGACGTGCAGGTAGGCGTGCACCTGGGGGTCCACGGCGGCGATCCGGTCGAGGTGGGCGCGCGTGATCTCCAGGCTCGTCGTCTCGCCGGCGGCCATCTTCTCCGCGAGACGCGCGGCGGACAACCGGGTCAGGTCCTCGCTCATCGTCACTCCTCTCCCAGGATCTGCGGAACCAGGAATCGGCCGTCCTCCTGGGCGGGGGCGGCGGCAAGCACCTTGTCCTGGGCCAGAGGAGGCTCGGGCACATCCTCGCGGAAGACGTTCACCAGCGGCAGCGGGTGGCTCGTCGCGGGGACGTCAGGGGTCGCAACCGTGCTGATGTCGGCGATCGCGTTGACGATCACGTCGAGCTCGCCGGCCAGCCGGTCAACTGCTTCGGGGGTGAGGTCGATCCGGGCCAGCGCGGCCACGCGCGAGACCTCGTCGGATGAGATGGTGGACATGGCTCCACAGTCTAGTGCCGCCCGGGCACCAGGCGACGACCCCGGACTAGGAGTGCGTGCCCGTGATCGACGACCGTGAACTGTCGCTCGCTGGCGCAGCACTGCACAACCGGTTCGGCGCGACGCTCGCCGCACGGTTCGGGCACGAGCTGCCCAAGCGCGTCGCCGCGATCGCCGCGAGCTGGGCACTGCGCGTGGAGGCAATCCTCGACTCCGGTGCGACGGCGGTGGTGCTCGCGGTGACCGCGGCAGACGGCAAGCCGTGCGTGCTCAAGCTCAGCCCGGACGCGCCGTTCCTCGAGCGACAGGTGTCGATGCTCGAGCACCTCGACGGCACCGAACGCGTGCCTCGTGTCCTGCGGTCGACACAGGGCGCGGCACTGATGGAACGCGTCACCCCCGGGACCCCGCTGCGCGGTGGTGACGACCTTCCCACCGCGCACGGATGGGCGCTGCTGCTGCGTGACCTGCACGGCAGCGAACCGGGCGGCGTCCCGGACACGCTGAGCGCACGCTGCGAGGAGATGCTCGCCCGGATCGGCGACCGCCGGTCCATGCCCGCCGTGCGGGGCCTCGTCCCCGAGGGGACGTGGTCCGCTGTGGTGCGACTGTGCCGGGACCTGTCCGGTGCGGGCGAGGACGAGGCGGTGATCCACGGTGACCTGCACCTGGGCAACGTCCTGAAGAGCAGCCAGCGCGGCCTCGTCGCCATCGATCCGAAATTGCGCGTCGGGGACCGTTGCTTCGACATGGTCGACTTCGTGATCGCCCGAGGCGACCCCGGCGAGATGTCGGGCCGTGCCCGGGACCTGGCAGTGCTCGCCAGCGTGGACGCCGACCGCCTGCTCGCGTGGAGCGCGGTCAATGCGGTGGTCACCGCCGTCTCACGCCGCTGGAGACACGGCGCGGAGCGACGCGGCCACGAGCTCGTGTCCTTCGCCGTCGCGACGATCGAGGCGGACCGATGGCGTGCGGGACACGTCCCGAAAGGCACGCCGCGGGATATGTCCCTACCAACGCAGTAAGGCCCACCCCGTGTGGGGTGGGCCTTACTGTGAATGGATGTCCGGCGGCGTCCTACTCTCCCACCCCGTCCCCAGGGCAGTACCATCGGCGCTGGCAGGCTTAGCTTCCGGGTTCGGAATGGGACCGGGCGTTTCCCTGCCGCTGTGACCGCCGTAACTCTATGGAGATGTCAACACGTGGGTGTTGGTATCTCGGGAACCGCATAGTGGACGCGTAGCACACGTGTATGTGTGTCAAGTTATCGGCTCATTAGTACCGGTCAGCTTCGTGAGTCTTTAGTCCTCACTTCCACATCCGGCCTATCTACCCAGTGGTCTAGCTGGGAGCCTCTCA
>JBQGOU010000360.1:0-3214 GCA_052086865.1 Cellulomonadaceae bacterium | reverse complement strand
CCGGGCGCACGGTCGTGTTCATCACCCACAACGTCCGCGAGGCCGTCCGGCTCGGGCAGCGTGTGCTGCTGATGTCCTCGCGCCCTGGGCGCATCGTGCGCGAGTGGCGTGTGGACGTGCAGGGAGAGCGCCGCATCGAGTCCCCCGAGGTCTCCCGACTATCGATCGAGATCACGGACCATCTGCGCGAGGAGATCCGCCGCCATGCCGTCTAGCCCCGCTCCCAGTCGGGTGACCGCGCCCCGACAGTCCGACACCCGAGCCGAGACCACGCACGAGGAGACGATCGGCGCGGTCGAGGCCGGCCTCGACGCCCTGCAGACGCAGTCCGGGCCGCGTCGCAGCGCATGGCGTCGGGTGGCAGGGGCGGCGTACCCCCCGGTGCTCGCCGTCACGATCCTGCTCGCCGCGTGGCAGGGCGTGGTCTGGCTCGGTGTGCAACCGATCTACAACCTGCCCGGCCCGGTCCAGGTCTGGCAGGTCGTCGTGCGGACGGCCGCCAACGGCACGCTCTGGGAGGCACTCGGCACAAGCCTCGAACGCGGTGTGCTCGGCTTCGCGGCCGCCGTGGTCATCGGCACCCCGTTGGGTGTCGTCGTCGCCCGCGTGCGCTGGGTGCGGCTCGCCTTCGGACCGCTGATCACGGGGCTGCAGGTCCTCCCCTCCGTCGCCTGGGTACCGGCCGCGATCATCTGGTTCGGCCTCTCGGACGCCACCGTGTACTTCGTCATCCTCATGGGTGCCGTCCCGTCGATCGTCAACGGAATCGTCGCGGGGGTCGACCAGGTGCCGCCGATCTACCGGCGGGTGGGTCTCGTGCTGGGCGCCGGCCGCTTCGCCATGGTCAAGGACGTGATCCTGCCCGCCTCACTGCCGGGGTACCTCGCGGGGCTCAAGCAGGGCTGGGCGTTCTCGTGGCGCTCGCTTATGGCGGCCGAGCTCATCGCGGTGGGCGGGTCGATCGGCTTCGGCCTCGGCGCGCTGCTGCAGCAGGGCCGGGAGCTGTCCGACATGGCCCTGGTGTTCACCGCGATCATCCTGATCCTCGTGGTCGGCATCGCCGTCGAGCTCGCATTCTTCGCACCGGTGGAGCGAGCGTTGCTGCGCCGGCGCGGACTCGCCGCGGAGACGGCGCAGCGACCGGCGGGGCCGCGGCGCACCGGGAGGGCTAGAGCAACCGGCGCGCTGCGGCCCAGCGCGTGAGCTCGTGCCGTGAGGACAGCTGCAGCTTGCGCAGCACGGCGGAGACGTGGGTCTCCACGGTCTTCACCGAGATGAACAGCTCCCCGGCCACCTCGCGATAGGTGTAGCCGCGGGCGATCAGCCGCATGACCTCCTGCTCGCGCGCCGAGAGCCGGTCGAGCTCGTCGTCGTGCACCGCGACCTCGGCGGCGGCGGTGCCGAATGCGTCGAGCACGAAGCCCGCCAGACGCGGGGAGAACACCGCGTCCCCTCCGGCGACCCGCCGGACGGCATCGCTCAGCTCGGGGCCGGAGATCGCCTTGGTGACGTATCCGCGAGCGCCCGCC
Organism: Cellulomonadaceae bacterium; assembly: GCA_052086865.1. GTDB lineage: Bacteria > Actinomycetota > Actinomycetes > Actinomycetales > Cellulomonadaceae > Flavimobilis. The sequence goes on along the minus strand of JBQGOU010000360.1, from coordinate 1,685 downwards.
CGGATGACCGCGACCACGTCCTCGGCAGCATCCGAGACGGACAGCGCGAGGAACCGCGTGCTGGCCGAAACCGGCAGGCACCGGGTGATGACCTCGGCCCCGCCGCCCCCGGCGCCGCCGGGCAGGTGCACGTCGAGCAGCACCACGGGCGGCCTGAGGTGCTGGACCACGCGCACCGCCTCGTCGACGTCGGCGGCCTCTCCGACGACGTGCACGCCCGCGTCCAGGCTCGCGCGCACCCCGGTGCGGAACATCAGGTGGTCGTCCACGAGGACGACGGCGGTCGGGTCGGCGCGGTCGGTCGGGTTCGGCTCGGCGGTGGTCATGGGTGCTCTCCTTCTGTCCGCGGCAGCCGGAGCTGGATCTCCGTCCCCCGTTCGGGGCTGCTGGTGATGCGCGCCGCGCCGCCACGGCGGCGCACGCGACCGAGGATGGACTCGCGCACGCCGAAGCGATCCGGTGCGATCGCGTCGATGTCGAAACCCGGGCCCCGGTCCCGGACGAACACCTCGATGTGCTCGGCGCCCACCTCGAGGTAGAGAGAGATGGGCGGTGCCCCGTGCGCGACCGCGTTGACGAGCGCCTCGCGCGTGGCCTGCAGCAGCGCCGTCGTGTCCGGCGTCGGGGCGCAGTCTCCGACGACCACGGTGTCGATCGCCATGGCTGGGGCCCCCTCGCTGCCGTGGGCGCGGCCGTCCTCGACCTCACCGACCAGCGTGCGCAGCTCGGCGGCGATCGACGTCCCCGCTGCCGGCCGGTCGTCGTAGAGCCACTCGCGCAGCTCGCGCTCCTGGGCGCGGGCAAGGCGCGCGACTCGCTCGGGCTCCCCCGCGCCTGTCCGGATCAGCGCGAGCGTCTGCAGCACCGAGTCGTGCAGGTGCGCGGCGATGTCGGCCCGCTCGGACTCCCGTGCGCGCGCCTCTCGCTCGAGGCGCAGCTGCCCGGTCAGCCGGATCCACCAGGGTGCGAGCACGAGCGCGACACCGGCGAGCATGGCCAGTGCCGCAACCCCGGACTGGGCAAGCAGCGCGAACGGCTCGTCCTGTCCGACCAGCAACAGCACACCGAGCAGCACCAGCACGAGGCCACCGGCGAGTCGGAGCACCCCGAACGGGGTGCGTCCCGCGGCACGGGAGAGCAGCCGGCCGCGTTCGACCCCGTCCAGCTGGCTCCAGGCCAGGGCAAGGCCCGCGAGACCGAGCAGGACGGGCAGGACCATGCCCCAGCCGATTCTGGCCCCGAACCGCGTCGCGACGACCAGCAGCGCACCCACCAGGAGCATCACCCCGATCGCCATGTCACGCACCGGAACCGCGCGCACCCCGGGAAGCGGCGCGACGCGCAGGCGCGGCGCACCCCTGACAGGGTCATCACCCCGCTCGCTCGTCGGGACCGTCACCCACCAGAACACATACAGCAGCACGCCGACGCCGCCCAGCGTGCCGAGTGCGACGAAGGCCAGCCGGACCCAACGGACCGGGACCTCGAGATGGCCGGCGAGCCCCAGCGCCACCCCGCCGATCCACCGCCCCTCCTCGGGCCGGCGCAGGGGTGGGCGCGGCGCCGGGCGCGCCGGCGCCGAGGGTCGCTGCTCGTTGCTCACCCCCCGATCATCTCGCGTCCGGGCGCCCAGACCGAGGGCCTGGCCCGGATCTCAGGGATCCGCGCACCGATGTCAGGGACGG
>JBQGOU010000359.1:0-3219 GCA_052086865.1 Cellulomonadaceae bacterium | reverse complement strand
TGATGGCGCTCATCGAAAGTCCCCAGAGTTGCTCATCGATCTTCCCCGGGTCGCGGGGCTAGGTTAGCGCAGGTTGGTGCCGGTTGTGGCGCGGCGGATTTCGTCGGCTGCTGCGTGGTGGTTGCGGAGTCGGTAGGACGCCCCGTCGAGGGTGATGACGACGGATCGGTGTAGGAGTCGGTCGAGCATCGCTGCGGCGACGGTGGTGTCGCCGAGGATCTCACCCCAGGCTCCGACGGGTCGGTTCGTGGTGATCACGATCGACGTTTTCAGGTAGCGCTGGTTGATGACCTGGAATAGTGCGGACGCGGCCTCTGCGGGTAGGGGCAGGTAGCCGAGTTCGTCGATGATGAGCAGTGTCGGGCCGGCGAAGAACCGCATCATGGTTGACCATTTGCCCTCGATCGCTGCCCTGTGGCAGCGGGCGGCGAGGTCGGCGGCGGAGGTGAAGTAGACCCGGTAGCCGGCGGTGACCGCGGCGTGGCCGAGCCCGGTTGCGATGTGGGTCTTCCCGACTCCGGGTGGGCCGATCAGGAGCACGTTCGTCGCGGTGTCGAGGTAGCGGCATGTGCCGAGCTCGGCGAGCAGAGCCTTGTCGATGCCGGAAGCGTGGTCGTGATCGAAGTCGTCAAGCGTGGCGCCGGTGGGGAGGTTCGCGAACCGGAACCTGCCGGCGAGGCGGCGCGCGTCGGTCGCGGTGACCTCGATCCGCAGCAACTGTTCGAGGGCGTGGGTGAGGGTCCAGCCCTCAGCCTGGGCCTGGTCCAGAACCTTCGGGAGCGCGTCTGCGGCATCGGCGAGTTTCAGGTCGGTGAGGTGGTCGCGCAGCTGCTGATAGACAGACGCGGCGCTGTTCGTGGTGGTGGTCATCGGAGGGTGTTCCTGTTCTTCGCGGCCTGCTCATAGGCGGCCAGGCTGATCACGGTGGAGGGCTGCTCGGCAGTCCTGGTGAGGGCGGCGGCTGCGCGCTGTGCGGCGCTGCCGGGTGGGATGCGTTCCTTGCGGCGGTGCGGGCGTCCCGGCGGTGCCGACGCCATCGCGACCGCGTCGAGTGCGGTGACGTGTCCGGTGTCGCGGACGGTGACGCCCAAGCCCGGTTCGGCGAGGCGGTGTCGGGCGACGACTGCGCCGGACGCGGTGGCGATATCGATCGTTGACGCGCCGAGGCGCTGTTGAACGATCACGCGGGTGGCGGCGAGTTCGGGTGGGACGGAGTAGCGGTTCCCGCGCCAATCGATCAACGCTTGCCGGGTCGCGGTGCGCTCCTCGGTCACGATCACGGGGAACACGACCGGCGGCAGCGGGCGCAGCCGTTCGACCGCGAACATCGCTTTCGCTGTCGTTGTGCCCGCCGTGCTCTCCCGGCGACGCCCGTCCTGGCTGATCGCGAATGCTTCGAAGCTCGCCTGCGCTTGCTCCAGGGTGAGCTCGTCCGGCAGGGTGCGCCACCAGCGCCCGGCGACGGTGTGGTTGTTCTTCTCGACCACACCTTTGCGGTTCCCCGACCGGGGACGGCAAGCGACGGCGCTGACCGCGTGATGCTTCGCGAACGCGGCGAACATCGGGGTCAGATCGTCCGTGCCGGCTTTGATGACCGTCGTCATCCGGTCGAACCGCCAGACCCGCGTCACCCCACCGAGGAGGGCGAGGAGCGTCGTCATCGCGGCGAGCAGGTGCGGCAGGTCCATCGATGGCGACAGCACCGCCCGCCAGACGCCGGAGTGCGCGAGGGAGCCGACCAGCGCATAGGCGCGTTTCGTGGGGAACCCCCAGTGCGCGGGCGGATCAGGCAGCTCGACCCAGTCGAACTGCGTCTCCTCACCGGGCGGGTGTTCGATGATCGCGTTTGGGCGTTTCGTGACATGCGCGCAGGCCGTGCACGCCGGACGCAACCCGCGGGCGCGGATCTGTCTGGTCAACGTCGGATACGACCCAGCGAACCCCAACGGGACGAGCTCGTCGAACACCGTCACCGCCCACAAATGCGGGTCCTCGGTCAGCCTCGCGGTGACGTAGTCAACGAACGGCTCGAACGCGTCCGGTTCGGCGCGCTCACGCCGCCCGGGCGTGCGTTCACCGTTCAGATACGCGCGGATCGTTTTGCGGTCATGGTTCGTGCGGCGGGCGATCTCGCTGATCGTCATCCCCTGCCGTTTCAGAGCGTGGATGTCCACGCTGCTCCTCTCTGAGAGCATGAGAAACAGGGCCTCCCTTGAAAGCCGGTGTGTGGTCAGAGACCACCAGCTTCCAGGGAGGCCCGCCTCATGCGACGGAGCGACCCAGGGTGGGGAGATTCGATGAGCAGAACTGAGGAATTTCAGTGAGCGCCGTCACTACACCACTTCCTGGGACTTGACCCCTCGTGCCCGTCCGCCCGCAGACCTGCGGCAACCGTCAGCCCGCCGATCCCCGCCCCGATCACCGCAACGCGCATGCAGACCTCCTCGTCGTCATGTCCCCTTGGTCTCAGAGATCGTGACGGCTGGCAAGAGGATTATGGATGGGCGGAACGCGAGCTCGGTGGACTGATTCCGTGGGGCTTGCGTGGGATACCCGACCCTGAAGCACGACGGGCCCTGACTCGCGTAGAGCTTCTACGCAGGTCAGGGCCTGTCCTTGGGTGGAGCCAGGGGGACTCGAACCCCCAACCCCCTGCTTGCAAAGCAGGTGCGCTACCAATTGCGCCATGGCCCCCGGGCCGGGGTGGGTGACCGCAGGTCGACGCCCGGGCCTACTCGAAGGACTCGGTGACTTCCGCCCACAGGTCCCGCTCCGCCGAGTCCTCGGAGACCTTGCGCCAGATGACGTACCCCGCGGCGAGCGCGAGAACCAGCAGCACGAACTTCTTCATGACTACCCCCTCTGGGTTGTGGCAGTGGGCCTAGGAGGACTTGAACCTCCGACCTCTTCCTTATCAGGGAAGCGCTCTAACCGCCTGAGCTATAGGCCCGAGCTCTCGTCATCCGTTCGGCCACCGTCGTCGGGTGCCCGTCCGTCGGACGCAGCGACCTGACATTACCCCAGGTCACCGTGCGCTGACAAAACGGCTGACGCGTGCGCTCAGTCGTCCGTCAGGGTGACGTGGACGCCGCCGACCAGCGAGGCGACCACGTTGTACAGGAAGGCTCCGACCGTGGACAACGCGGTCAGCAGGACCACGTCCACGACGGCGACGATCATGGCGAGGGACACGACCCGGTCCCGCTCGACGTACTGCAG
>JBQGOU010000358.1:0-3245 GCA_052086865.1 Cellulomonadaceae bacterium | reverse complement strand
ACATGCAGTACCTGTACAAGGACGGCGACGACTACATCTTCATGGACGCCGCCACCTACGACCAGCTGCCGGTCTCCACGGCCGTGGTCGGTGACGCCGCCAGGTACATGCTCGAGTCGCAGACCGCGACGGTTGCCACGAACGACGGCAACCCGCTGTACATCGAGCTCCCGGCCTCAGTCGTCCTCGAGATCACGTACACCGAGCCTGGTCTGCAGGGCGACCGCTCGACGGGTGGCACCAAGCCCGCGACGCTCGAGACCGGTGCCGAGATCCAGGTCCCGCTGTTCCTCGAGCAGGGCACGAAGGTCAAGGTCGACACGCGTGACGGCAGCTACCTGGGCCGCGTGACCGACTGACGTGGCCGCCCGGACCAAGGCGCGAAAGCGCGCGCTGGACATCCTGTTCGAGGCCGACCAGCGCGGTGTCGAGCCCCGCGTGCTGCTCGCCGACCGCCTCGTCGAGCCCGGCGCGCAGACGGCGTTGCCGCAGTATGCGGTTGATCTGGTCGAGGGCGTGCTGGTGCACCGCGAGCGCATCGACGAGCTCCTCGAGACGTACTCCCACGGGTGGACGCTGAGCCGGATGCCCGCGGTGGACCGTGCGCTGCTGCGCCTGGCCGCGTGGGAGATCCTGTTCAACGAGGACGTGCCCGACGCCGTCGCGATCGACGAGGCCGTGGACCTGGCCCGGTCGCTGTCGACGGACGACTCCCCGGCCTTCGTCAACGGTCTGCTCGCACGCGTCCTGGAGCTCAAACCGACCCTGCAGGGCTGACGGCTCAGCGCGACTCGCGCCCCGCGTACCCCGCGCGCCTGGCGACCCTGACGCTGTGACCGCGTCCCGCCGCGGTGGGACGTGTCGTTCGCCCTGGGCGTAGGTACGCACACGTAACCTACGCATCCGTAGGTTAGGGTTGAGGCATGACCACGACGTTGGCGGATCGTCCCTGGCTCGACTCCTACGCCCCCGGCGTGCATGCGGACATCCCGGTTCCCGACGAGCCGCTGACGGCGCCGCTTGAGCGCAACGCGAGGCTCTTCGGCGACCGGGTCGCCCTGGACTTCATGGGACGCTCGACCAGCTACCGCAAGCTGGCGCTGCAGGTCTCGGTCGCCGCCGGCGCACTGCGCCACCTCGGGGTCCGCCGCGGGGACCGCGTGGCCATCGCCTTGCCCAACTGCCCCGCCCACGTGGTCGCCTTCTACGCGGTGCTGCGCCTGGGCGCCGTCGTCGTCGAGCACAACCCGACCTACTCCGCGAGTGAGCTCGGGCATCAGCTGTCCGACTCGGGCGCCACCGTCGCGATCTGCTGGGAGCAGACGGCGGCCCGCGTGGCCGAGGTCCAGGACGCCACAACCGTGCACACCCTCATCTCGGTCAACCTGTCCCGCGACCTGCCGGGCATCAAGCGGTTCCTGCTGAACCTGCCCGTGGCCAAGGCCCGCACGCTGAAGGCGGCCATGCGCGGCAAGGCGCCCAGGCACGCCATCGACTGGCACAAGCTGCTGCGCTCGGCCGCGCCGCTGCCCGCAGACCACCCCGAGCCCGACGTCAGCGACCTGGCGCTGCTGCAGTACACCGGTGGCACCACGGGCACACCCAAGGGGGCCATGCTCACGCACGCCAACCTCGCGGCCAATGCGCGCCAGGGCCAGGAGTGGACCCAGCTCGGCTTCCCCGCCGAGGACGGCACCCCGGCACCGGCCGAGGTCGTCTACGGGGTGCTCCCGTTCTTCCACGCCTTCGGCCTGACGCTGTGCCTGTCCTTCTCCCTGCGCATCGGCGCCACGCTGGTGCTGCTGCCCAAGTTCGACGTGCCCTCCGTGCTCGCCGCGCAGAAGCGGCGCCCCGGAACCTTCCTGCCGGCCGTCCCGCCGATGCTCGAACGGCTGACCAAGGGCGCCCGGGCCGACGAGACTGCGGATCTGTCCTCGTTCCGCTTCGCGATCTGCGGAGCCATGCCCCTGTCGGCCGAGGTCGCCGCGGGCTGGGAAGAGGTCACCGGCGGGCTCGCGATCGAGGGCTACGGCATGACCGAGACCAGCCCCGTCGCCCTCGGCAACCCCCTGACGGCCCAGCGCCAGCCCGGGACACTCGGCCTGCCGTTCCCCTCCACCTACATCCGCATCGCCGACCAGGAGGACCCCACCCGCGAGGTGGCCCCGGGCGAGCGCGGCGAGCTCCAGATTTCCGGCCCGCAGGTGTTCCCCGGGTACTGGCAGCGTCCGGAGGAGAGCGCGAACGTGCTCTTCGAGGCCGACGGGCGTACCTGGGTGCGCACGGGAGACGTCGTGGTGATGCAGCCTGACGGCTTCGTGCGGCTGGTGGACCGCATCAAGGAGATGATCATCACCGGCGGTTTCAAGGTGTACCCCTCGCAGGTCGAGGACCATCTCCGGGAGATGCCCGGGGTGCAGGACGTCGCGGTGATCGGCGTGCCGGGCGGCGACCTGGGGGAGAAGGTCGTCGCAGCCATCGTCCTGGCGACCGACGCCCACCCGGTTCCGGTCGACCTCGATACCGTGCGCGCATGGTGCAACGAACGTCTGGCCCGGTACGCCGTGCCCAAGCAGCTCGAAATCGTCAAGGAGCTGCCGCGTTCCCAGATCGGCAAGGTGTTGCGCCGCGTCGTGCGCGAGGGCGTGCTGGCCGGCCCCCACGGCCAGGCCCAGGAGGAGAAGGCCGACGGCGGTGCGGCACACGAGCCGACGTCGGACACCGCGCGCCACGACGCGACCTGACCCCGCCGCCTGCCTGCCGGCGCCCACGTGTCGGGCGTCATCTCGCCCGTGTGGCGGACGGCGGCGGGCAGCACTCGCCGGGCGGGGTAGCATCACCGCTGTCAGACATTCCTTTAAGAGCCGTCCTGTGAGGCGGAGAAGGAGGTCGCCAGATGTCCTCTGGCACACCCGCGCCCGGAGCGCGCACGGTCCTCGGTGAGCAGGAGATCTCCCGAGCACTGACCCGGATCGCCCACGAGATCCTCGAACGCAACAAGGGTGGGGCCGGCCTCGTGCTGCTCGGCATCCCCACCCGCGGACTGCCCCTGGCGCGCCGCCTCGCCGCACGCATCGTCGCGGTCGAACCCACGCTCGATCCGGCCGACCTGGTCGGCGAGCTCGACATCACCATGTATCGCGACGACCTGCACCGCCAGCCCACGCGGCCCATCGGCCCGACGACTCTGCCGGCGGGCGGAATCGACGGACGCACCGTCGTCCTGGTCGACGACGTGCTGTTCT
>JBQGOU010000357.1:0-3256 GCA_052086865.1 Cellulomonadaceae bacterium | reverse complement strand
GAGACCGGGGACATCGACTGCGTGCCGCTGCTGCACTGGTTCATCGAGGAGCAGATCGAGGAGGAGGCCACCGTCGGGGAGATCGTGGGCCGCCTGAAGCTCATCGGCGACGACGGTTCGGGCCTGCTCCGGCTCGACGGCGAGCTGGGGCAGCGTCAGTCTGCGCAGTAGTCGTTGCCGGGTGCCGGCACCCGCACGTGCCGGCCGTCCACCTGCATGCCGCCGCGGGCCACGCGTCCGACCCACTCGACCAGCAGCTCGCGCTCGGCGACCTTGATCCGCTCGTGCAGCGCCGCCTCGTCGTCCTCGCCGAGCACCTCGACGGCGCGCTGGGCGATGACCGGGCCGGTGTCCACGCCCGCGTCGACGACGTGCAGGGTGCAGCCGGTGACCCGCACACCGTAGGCGAGCGCGTCTCGCACGGCATGCGCGCCGGGGAAGGCCGGCAGCAGCGCCGGATGGGTGTTGACCGTGCGCCCGCCGAAGCGCGCGAGGAACCCCTCGCCCAGGATCCGCATGAAGCCTGCGGACACCACAAGCGCCGGGGCGAACACGCCGACGGCCGACGCCAGGCCCGCGTCCCATGCGGTTCTGGTCTCGAAGTCCGCGGGCGCGACGACGGCGGTGGGTACGTGCGCGTCCCGCGCAAGCCCCAGTGCACCGGCATCCGCGCGGTCGCTGACCACCCCCACGATCCTGGCGCCGTAGGCAGGGTCCGCGTGGGCGGCCAGCAGCGCCGCGAGGTTGGACCCGCCGCCCGAGACCAGCACGACGACGCGGCAGACGTCGGTTCGCCTCGCCGCGGTCAGATGGTCCATGATCAGTTCGTTCGAGCCCGTCACGGGCACAACCCTAGACGAGCGATGCACGAGGAAGGACGGCGGCCGGTGCCCACTCCACGACGCGTGCCGCAGCCGGCGTCACCGCCCCGGCGCGACCCGGTCGCCGACGCGCGTGCGCGCCGGACCGTGCTGCTCTTCGTCGCCCTGGTGGTCACCACCTTCGTGCTCGACGCCCTGCTGCTGCCCTGGCGGATGCTCGCGCTGGGCACCGGCCTGGCCGCGCTCGTGGTCGCGGTGCTCGCCCTGCGCGCCACGTGGCGGGCCGGCCTTCGCGGGGTGGCCACGGTGGCGCTCTGCCTGGGCGCGCTGGCCACCGGCCTGACTGTGCTGACGCTTGCGGTGACGCCGTTCGTGTGGCGCATCGAGCTGGACCGCCAGGACTGCCAGGCCGCGGCGATCACCACGACGGCACGTCGCGTCTGCGACCAGGACTACCGGAACGCGCTCCAGGAGTGGCTGACCTCGCTCGAGCAGTCCCTGGGCGGGTAGATCCTCACTCAGCGGGCGGCGGGGGCACCGGCCCCGGGTCCCGGCGGGGGGCAGGTTTCGGGGCGCCCGAGCGGCGCCAGCTGCGCGGGTCGAGGTGGGTTCGGGCAAGCCGGCGCACCGTCGGGTTACGCACGGTCAGTACGAGCGCCGCACCTGCGGCCACCTCGAGTGCGACGAACGCCGTGACCAGGAGGGGCTGCGCGCCGACGGCGGCCATCCGGCCCGGTCCGGCAGCCCCGCTGGCCAGCGCCACGAGCACGCCCACCAGCACGCCTGCCCCGAGGCCAGCCGTGCCCGACACCGCGGCGACCTCGCGAGCGCTCGGCGCCGCGGCCCGTCGGCCCAGCAGCAGCGCACCGAGCACGCCGCAGAGCACCACCAGTGCGGGCACGAAGACACCTGCCTCGCTCACGCTCCCGGCGCCGGGAAGCGCGCCCACGATCGGCAGGGTCGGCATGGGGCCCACCACCACCTCGGATGCCGTGAACTGGCTGCCGGAACCGATTACGAAGCCGGGGCCCGCGAGCCAGGAGCTCGCCCAGGCCACGAGGTTGGCGGCGAGGGTGGACTGTGCGACGGCGAGCACCACGGCGTCGAATCCCCCCACGCCGAGACCGCGCACGACGTCGGCCGAAGTGGTGCGTCCGAGGAAGATCCAGGCGAGCACGACGACGGTTGCGGCCGCCACGAGCATGGCCGCGGCGCCCGTGGCAACGCGCAGGCCGCTGCGTACGGCGACCGGAAGGCGGGCGGCCACCGCCGCCCACGCCACGTCCAGCAGCGTGGCCCGCTCGGAGCGCGCCCCTGCGGCCGTCGCCAGGGCGCCGAGGACGGCGGGCGCCGCGGCGGCGAGGACGAGGGCCGGCGGAGTCACGGCGCCCGAGACGAGCGCAAGGACGAGGCCGAGCAGGCCGTAGGTGGCCGCCGCGGCACCGAGGGCGCTCCAGGTCGGCTGGCAGGTGCGCCGGGCCGAGGCGTAGCCGACGAAGGCGAGCACGAGCGTCAGTCCGAGGGGGACGAGGGTCACGGTCGCCTCCCCGGGGCTGACCGGAACCCCGCAGGCCAGCAACCACAGCGTTGCGGCGACCCGGACCGCGGAGAACCAGGAGGTGCCCAGGTTGCTCGGGTCGGCGGAGGTGACGACGAAGGAGACGACGCACACCACGGCCACGACGGCAAAGGACAGCAGAACCGCCTGCGCGGCCGCGAGGGCACCGGAGACCCACGCAGCGGCTCGAGCGGGCTCGCCCGTGCCGTCGATCACGCGCCCGCGCCGCCCGAGGACGGCGAGCGCTCCGGTTGCTCCGCTCACCACTCCATCGTCGCCCATGGGCGCTGTGGCCCGGCCCGGCGACACGCAGGACGAGGAACATGCGGACACGCCAGAGGGGGCCGAGCGCTGCTCGGCCCCCTCGGACACGCACTCAGGCGGAGAGGATGTCCCGCATCAGCTGGGCGGTGGCCGACGGCGTCTTGCCGACCTTCACCCCGGCGGCCTCCAGGGCCTCCTGCTTGGCCTGCGCCGTGCCCGAGGAGCCGGACACGATGGCGCCGGCGTGCCCCATCGTCTTGCCCTCAGGGGCCGTGAAGCCGGCGACGTAGCCCACGACGGGCTTGGTGACGTGCTCGGCGATGTACGCGGCGGCACGCTCCTCCGCGTCCCCCCCGATCTCGCCGATCATGACGATCGCCGCGGTCTCGGGGTCCGCCTCGAATGCGGCGAGCGCGTCGATGTGCGTGGTTCCGATGATCGGGTCCCCGCCGATGCCGATGGCGGTGGAGAACCCGAAGTCCCGCAGCTCGTACATCATCTGGTAGGTCAGCGTCCCGGACTTGGACACGAGCCCGATCTTCCCGGGGCCCGTGATGTCCGCGGGGATGATGCCCACGTTGGACAGCCCGGGGCTGATCAGCCCGGGGCAGTT
>JBQGOU010000356.1:0-3269 GCA_052086865.1 Cellulomonadaceae bacterium | reverse complement strand
GGGTGTAGGACTGGGTCAAGGCCTGCACGACGTCCTCGACGTCGGCGGGCGCCGCGGTGGGGATGGCGACGGCGTCCGCGCTCACGGTGGCCTCCAGGCCCGAGCGGTACTCGCCGCCCAGCTGGTCGAGCTGGGCGGCCGTGGCCTCGACGACATGCGCAAGCGCGAGCGCGGCCGGGCCGTCCGGCTCCGCGGCCTGGTCCAGGGCGCTGTCGGCCAGCCGTGAGATCTCGAGCACGTCCGTGACGGCTGCCCGGCGGGCAACCTCCAGGGCGTCGGGTGCCGGCTCCGTCGGTGGCGGGGTCTCGAGGCGCACGCCGCAGCCCGCCAGCAGCAGGAGGGACGCGGCCAGCACGCATGCGCCGAGGCGGCGGGCGGGGGAGTGTCGGATCATCGGGACCGATCATGCCACGGGGCTTGGGCGCCCCGGGGCTGCTGCTGGGGGTGTCGGAAGGCGGATAGGCTGTGGTGCGCGTCCGGCCTGGAACACCGGGACCGGCGCAAGGACCCGACGGGAGAGGTGGCATGGCGAGTCAGACCACGACGACGCGAGCGATCGAGGACGCAATCGCACCGCGTGTCGCGGCAGCGGGGCTGTTCTGCGAGCAGGTGAACGTCGGCGGACCCGCGCACCGCATGGTGGTACGGGTCACGGTCGACCTTCCTGAGGACGAGGTGGGGAGCCTGGACCTGGACCGCCTCGCCGAGGTGTCCCGCGAGGTGTCGCAGGCCCTGGACGACGTCGACGTCGTCCGTGGTGCCTACCAGCTGGAGGTCACCACCCCGGGCACCTCCCGCCCGCTCACCGAGCGCCGGCACTTCCTGCGTGCGCGCACGCGGCGCGTGCGTCTCGAGCTGCGCTCGGGGGGCGCCGTGACCGGCCGGCTGGCCGAGGTGACCGGCGACGTGCTGCGCGTGGAGGACGAGGACTCGACGGTGGAGGTCACGCTCGGCGACGTCACGCGGGGCACGATCGAGGTCGAGCTGGCGCGGCTGGCTGACGAGACCGGCACGGACGAGGAGGACTGACCCATGGACATCGACATGTCCGTCCTGCGGATGCTTGAGCACGAGCGGGAGATCAGCATCGATGTGTTGATCTCGGCGATCGAGCAGGCGCTGCTGTCCGCCTACCAGCGCACCCCCGGAGCCCTTCCCGACGCTCGCGTCGAGATCGACCGGCGCACGGGGCACGTCAGCGTCCTGGCCCGCGAACGGCTCAGCGGCGATGACCCCGAGGTCCCGCCGACGCTCGGCCCGGAGTTCGACCACACGCCCGAGGGCTTCGGTCGCATCGCGACCGCGACGGCTCGTCAGGTCATCGTCCAGCGGCTGCGCGACGCCGAGGACGACCAGGTGCTCGGCGCGTTCCGCGACAAGGAGGGCGAGCTGATCAGCGGCGTCATCCAGCAGGGGCGCGACCCGCGCGTCGTGCAGGTGGACGTCGGTGGCACCGAGGCCGTGCTCCAGCCCCACGAGCAGGTGCCGACCGAGACGTATGCGCACGGCGCGCGCCTGCGCGCCTATGTGCTCGAGGTCGCACGGGGAATGAAGGGCCCCTCGATCACGTTGAGCAGGACGCACCCGAACCTCGTGCGCAAGCTCTTCGCGATGGAGGTCCCCGAAATCGCCGACGGCACGGTCGAGATCACGGCCGTGGCCCGTGAGGCGGGGCACCGCACCAAGATCGCCGTCCGCTCCACGGTTCCCGGCGTCAACGCCAAGGGCGCCTGCATCGGCCCCATGGGCTCTCGGGTGCGCGCGGTCATGGCGGAGCTGCACGGGGAGAAGATCGACATCGTCGACGACAGCGACGATCCGGCGACCTTCGTCGGCAACGCGCTGTCCCCGGCGCGGGTGACCTCGGTCACGGTCGTCGACGAGGCGGCCAGGGCCGCACGCGTCGTCGTCCCGGACTTTCAGCTCTCACTGGCCATCGGCAAGGAGGGGCAGAACGCCCGTCTCGCGGCCCGCCTGACGGGCTGGCGGATCGACATCCGATCCGACGCCGAGCCGCAGGACGTGGCCCGGCCGGCCGAGGAGGGCTAGACTGGGCACGGTGCGGTCGCACGAGAGTGACCTGCATCCCTCGCACGCTCCTGTTTCGGAGCACTGCGTCCGGACCCCGGTCCGGACGTGCGTGGGGTGCCGGGGACTCGGTGCGCGCACTGACCTCGTTCGCCTCGTCGCGCAGTCCACGACGTTCGCCCCGGGCGCCCCGGCCTCCATGGTCGTGGTGGTCGACGAGCGCGCGGACCTGCCGGGGCGAGGCGCGTGGCTGCATCCGCGGCCACGCTGCGTGGAGCTTGCCGTCCGACGGCGAGCGATCACGCGGGCACTACGGATATCAGCTTCGGCAGAGCTGGGCCTCGTGAGAGGCTGGTTCGCTGAGAACGTCGCACCGACCGGTGCGACCATGAACGACACGAGTACGTCGGTCGACAAGGAAAGCGGGTCAGAAGCCGATGGGCACCCGATGAGTCCCCAGCGATGAGTACCCAGTACTAACGACGGTCCTCCCTGTCCAGGGTGGGATCTGGACAGGAGAGTTGTGGCAAAAGTCCGCGTCTACGAGCTCGCGAAAGAGCTCGGGGTGGAAAGCAAGACCGTTCTGAACAAGCTGACGGAGCTCGGAGAGTTCGTGCGGTCGGCGTCCTCGACGATCGAACCTCCGGTCGTGCGCAAGCTGCGCGACGCCTTCCCGGCGAAGCCTGAGCAGGCCGCCGCGAAGTCGGCACCCGCGCAGCCCCCCGCACCGGCCCCGAAGGCACCGGCGCCCGAGCCGAAGGCCACCGCGCCCGCCGCTCCCGTGGCCCCTGCTCCGCAGCCGGCAGCACCGGCTCCGGCACCAGCCCCTGAGCCGAAGTCCGCCGCGCCTGCGCCCGCACCGGCACGCCCGGCCCCGGCTCAGCCGGCGCCGACCCAGCCGGCGGCTGCCGAGGCCGCGCCGCGGTCCGCCGGTCCTCGCCCCGGGGGTCCGCGTCCGGGAAACAACCCGTTCGCCCCCAGCCAGGGCATGCCCCGCGCGGGCGGACCCCGTCCGGGGAACAACCCGTTCGCACCGAGCCAGGGCATGCCCCGGCCCGGGGCCCGTCCCGACCGCGCGGCAAGTGCCGGAACCGGTGCTGCTGCCGGAACCGAGCGCAGCGGCGGGCCGCGTCCCGGCGGGCCGCGTCCCGCGGCTCCGCGCCCGGGTGCGGCGCGCCCCAACCCCGGCAGGATGCCCGGACGCAGCGCCGTCGGGCGCCCCGCGCCCGGAGGCGCTCGTC
>JBQGOU010000355.1:0-3278 GCA_052086865.1 Cellulomonadaceae bacterium | reverse complement strand
GTCGTGCGCGCGCCGTCGTCGGCCGAGGTGCTCGACTGGGTCGACGCGGCGCGCGGCGCCGGGGTCCCGCTGCGGCTCGTCGGCACGGACGAGCACGGCGAGGTCGACCTGCCCGACGCCGATCTGACGGGCCCGACCCTGATCCTCACGGGCAACGAGACCACCGGGCTGAGCCGCGCCTGGCGCGAGGCCTGCGACCTCACGGTGCGCATCCCGATCCACGGCGCCGCGAGCTCGCTCAACGCCGCGAGCGCGACCACCGTGGCGCTGTACGAGGCGTCCCGCCAGCGCGACTCGCGCTGACGCGCGGACGCGGCGGGCTCGCCGCGTCAGGTCGCGCGGCCCGTGATGAACGCCCGCAGGCGTTCCTTGTTCACCGCGGCGATCGCCGTCAGCGGGATTCCGGCCGGGCACACCAGCGCGCACTCGCCGAAGGTGGAGCACGGGCCGAAGTCCTGCTCCATCTCGTTGACCATGGCCTTGGCCCGCTTGCCACGCTCGCGCCGGGTCTGGGGCAGGGTCGCCAGGTGCTCGAGCTTGGCACCGGTGAACAGGTGCGCTGCGCTGTTGGGGCAGGCCGCCACGCAGGCCCCGCAGCCGATGCACGCGGCGAAGTCGAGCGCCATCTCCGCGTCGGAATAGGCGATCTGGGTCGCATCGGCGTCGACGGCAGTGCCGGCGTCCAGGGCGACGTGTCCGCCGGCCTGGATCACGCGGTCCAGCGCGGAGCGGTCCACGATGAGGTCACGCACGACGGGGAAGGATCCGGAGCGGAACGGTTCGAGGATGACGGTCTCGCCGTCCGTGAACGAGCGCACGTGCTGCTCGCATGAGGGGGTGTTGCGCTCGGGGCCGTGCGGGGTGCCGTCCACCGTCACGCCGCAGCACCCGCAGATGCCCTCGCGGCAGTCGGACTCGAACGCGACGGGCTCCACGCCCTGCTCCACGAGCTGGTCGTTGAGCCGGTCGAGCAGCTCCAGCAGCGTCATCTCGGGGGTGGCGTCCGTGACCTCGTAGGTCTCGAAGTGGCCCTTCGCGGTCTGCGATCTCTGCCGCCAGACCTCCAGTGTCAGCCTCATGCGTAGTTCCTTGTCTGCAGCGGCACGGCGGCGAAGTGCAGCGGCTCGTCATGCCGGACGAACCTCCCGCCGTCCTCGGGCGGTGTGGCCGGCGACTCCCACGCGGACACGGTCGCCCAGTGCTCGTCGTCGCGTTTCGCCTCGCCGTCCGGCGTGGCGTGGTCGGCCCGGAAGTGCGCCCCGGCGGACTCGTTGCGATCCAGGCCGTCCAGGCACAGCAGCTCGGCCATCTCGAGGTAGTCGGCCACGCGTCCCGCGCGTTCCAGCTCCTGGTTGAGCTCGTCACCGGTGCCCACCACCCGCACGTCGCGCCAGAACTCGGCGCGCAGCTCGCGGATCTGCCGGATGCCCTCAGCCAGGCCCTCCGGGGTGCGGGTCACCCCGGCGTAGCGGTAGAGGATCTCTCCCAACCGGGCGTGGAACCGGTCCGGCCCGTGCGTGCCGTCGTTGCCCACCAGCCGGTCCACCCGAGTCCGCACGTCGGCGAGCGTCCCGGTCACCGCCGGATCGTCCAGGGCGAGCGGAGCCGCACCGAGGTGCGGTGCCAGGTAGTTCGGCACCGTGTACGGCAGGGTGAACCACCCGTCGACGCACGCCGAGAGCAGCGAGTTCGCGCCGAGGCGGTTGGCCCCGTGGTAGCCCCAGCCGGCCTCGCCGCCGACGAACAGCCCGGGTACGGACGTCATCATGTCGTAGTCCGACCACAGTCCGCCCATGGCGAAGTGGGCGCCGGGGGCGATGCGCATGGGGGTCTCGAACGGGTCGTCGCCCGTCGCCTTCTCGTACATCTCGAACAGGTTCGAGTACCGCTTGTACACGGTGTCCCGGCCCAGCCGGGCGATGGCGTCGGAGAAGTCGAGGTACACGGAGTTCTTCAGGGGCCCGACGCCGAATCCCGCGTCGATCCGCTCGCGGGCGGCCCGGGACGCGACGTCGCGCGGGGTCAGGTTCCCGAAGGTCGGATAGCGCCGCTCGAGGTAGTAGTCCCGCTCGCCCTCCGGCACGTCACCCGGGGCGCGGGCATCGTCGGCGCGCGTGGGCACCCAGATGCGCCCGTCGTTGCGCAACGACTCGGACATCAGGATGGTCTTGGACTGCCACTTGCTGGCCAGCGGAAGCGCCGTGGGGTGGAACTGCACAAAGCACAGGTTGGAGATCAACGCACCGCGCTTGTGCGCCCGCCAGATCGCGGTCGCGTTGGAGTTCTTGGCCAGAGTGCTCTTGTGGTAGATGTTCCCGTATCCGCCGGTCGCGAGCACGACGGCGTGTGCGGTAACCGCGCGGATCTCGCCCGTGACCAGGTCGCGGACAACGATGCCCTGGGCCCGGCCGTCCTTGACGATCAGGTCGAGCATCTCCTGGCGCGTGTGCAACCGGACCGTTCCCGCGGCGACCTGTCGCAGCAGCGCGTTGGCGCCGGCGACCTGGAGCTGCTGGCCCGTCTGGCCACGGGTGTAGTAGGTCCGCGACACCTGCACGCCGCCGAAGGACCGGGTGGCGAGCTCGCCGCCGTACTCACGCGCGAACGGCGCACCGATCGCGTTCATGTGGTCGATGACCCGCACCGACTCCTGGCCGAGCCGGAAGGCGTCGGCCTCACGGCCGCGGAAGTCCCCGCCCTTGACGGTGTCCTTGACGAAGCGGTCCACCGAGTCGTTGTCGACCTTGCGCGCGCGGGCGGCGTTGATGCCGCCCTGCGCGGCGACGGAGTGCGCGCGGCGCGGGGCGTCGTGGTACGTGAAGCACTCGACGTTGTAGCCGAGCTCGCCGAGTGCCGCGGCGGCGCCCGCCCCCGCGAGGCCGGTGCCGACCACGATGACGGTGAACTTGCGCCGGTTGTTGGGGCTGACCAGTCCGTAGTGCAGCCGGCGATCGTCCCAGGCGAGCGCCGGGTCGCCGTCGGGCACGTGCCCGTCGACCGGGTCGCCGATGACGCGCAACGCGTTGAGGTCCGGGACCTGGTCGGCCGGGGCGGGCGAGGTGACGGGGTGCTCGTCAGCGGGCACGGGGTTTCCCTTCTCGGTCATGACACGACCCCAGTCAGCACGGCCACCGGGATGAGGATGTTGCCGAGCAGAACGACCAGCCCGGCGATGCCCGCAAGCGCCGCGACGGTGGCGCGCAGGCGCCGTCCGGTTCCGCCGAGGTCGTTCACGACGCTCCACAGCCCGTGCACCAGGTGCAGGAAGAGCATGCCCA
>JBQGOU010000354.1:0-3309 GCA_052086865.1 Cellulomonadaceae bacterium | reverse complement strand
ATCATCGAGAGCACCGAGGAGCTCGGCCGCGAGCGGATCGCCCCGCTCGGGTCGACCCCGCACACCCGCGGTGGTGCGATCACCCGTGCCGCCGCCGAGATCGGCGAGCGCGTCGGGGTCAAGTACCTGGTGACCTTCACGCTGTCGGGTGACTCGGCGCGCCGCATGTCGCGCCTGCGCTCGTCGATCCCGCTGATCGCCTTCACCCCGCAGGAGCACGTGCACAACACCCTGGCGCTCAGCTGGGGCGTGCAGTCGCAGCTCGTCGGGGCGGTGGACGACACGGACGCGATGGTCCGCCTGGTCGACAAGACGCTGCGTGAGCAGGGCCTGGTCGAGGACGGCGACTACGTCGTGGTCGTGGCCGGGGCGCCCGTCGGCGTCGTCGGATCGACGAACTCCATCACGGTGCACAAGGTCGGGGACGACCCGCGCGGTCGCGTGGCCTGAGCACTCGGTTCCCTCGGAAGGGCGGTCGCTGCGGCGGCCGCCCTTCTGTGTGCTCCGGCACGGCCGCTGCGAACGGGTGCGGGCGGGTGCGGGTATGTCGCCGGGACGCGAACCACTAGGCTCGGGCCACGACCGTCCGTGACCCCCAGAGGTGAGACCGTGACCGATGCTGCACCCGCCTTCGCGCCGACCGGAGCCGCCGTTCCCTCGGCCGTCCCGACGCACTGGTACAACCTCGCGGCCGACCTCCCCGAGCCCGTGCCCCCGCACCTGCACCCGGGCACGCGCGAGCCCCTCACGCCCGACGACCTCGCGCCGCTGTTCCCGCTCGCGCTCGTCCAGCAGGAGGTGACGACGGAGCGCTACGTCGAGATCCAGCAGACGATCCGCGAGATCTACGCGCTGTGGCGGCCGTCGCCGATCGTGCGCGCGCGACGCCTCGAGCGGGCGCTGGGCACGCCGGCCCGGATCTACTACAAGTACGAGGGCGTGAGCCCGGTCGGCTCGCACAAGCCGAACACCGCCGTCGCCCAGGCGTACTACAACGCCGTCGAGGGCGTGACCAAGCTGACGACCGAGACTGGCGCCGGGCAGTGGGGTGCCTCGCTGTCCATGGCCTGCGCGCTGCTCGGCCTGACCTGCGAGGTGTGGCAGGTGCGCGCCTCCTACGACTCCAAGCCCTACCGCCGCTTCCAGATGGAGGCCTACGGGGGTGTCTGTCACCCCTCGCCGTCGGACCTCACCCGGGCCGGCCGTGAGATCCTCGCGCAGCAGCCGGACACGACCGGCTCGCTCGGCATGGCGATCAGCGAGGCCGTCGAGGTCGCCGTGGGGGATCCGCTGGCCCACTACGCGCTGGGCAGCGTGCTCAACCACGTCATGCTGCACCAGACCGTCATCGGGCAGGAGGCTCTCGTGCAGCTCGCCGCGGCGGGCGAGGAGCAGGCCGACGTCGTCTTCGGCTGTGCCGGGGGCGGCTCGAACCTTGCGGGGCTGTCCTTCCCGTTCATCGGGTCGAACCTGCGCGAGGGCACCAGGACCCGCGTCGTGGCCTGCGAGCCCGCGGCCTGCCCGTCGCTCACACAGGGGGAGTACCGCTACGACCACGGGGACGTCGCCGGCCTGACGCCGCTGCTCAAGATGCACACCCTCGGCAAGGACTTCGTGCCGCCCGCGATCCATGCGGGCGGCCTGCGCTACCACGGCATGGCGCCGATGGTCTCGCATGTGCTGAACCTCGGGCTGATGGACGCCGTGGCCGTGGAGCAGGACGACGCGTTCCGCGCCGGACTGGAGTTCGCACGCGCCGAGGGGATCATTCCCGCGCCCGAGTCCACGCACGCCGTGGCCGCCGCGCTGGCATATGCGCGCGAGTCGACGACGCCCGAGACGATCGTCATCGGGCTGTCCGGCAACGGCCAGCTCGACCTGCCCGCCTACGCGAACTACGTGTGACGGTCGGCGTCGGGCCTGCGCACCCGGCCGGCGTCGGCTGGGCGGGCCCGACGCGCGCCGGCTACGCGCGTCCCAGACGGGCGAACCGCCGATGCGCGGCCTGCTTGGACACTCCGAGGACGGCGCCGATGTGGTGCCAGCTCGCCCCCTGCAGGCGTGCGTGCATGACGTGGGCGTACTGCTCGCGCTCGAGCACGCGCATCTCCCGCGTGACGCGGGCGAGGGCCCGCAGCGGAGGGTCGAGCTCGTCGGGTCCGATCGAGGTCTTCGTCATGGCGTCAACATATGTTGACGTCCTGCATGCGTCAACGTCGGCGGCTGAGCCGCGGCAGGGCGCCGCCGCGCCACGGGTTCTGCCGTGCCGGTTCTCGGCGGAATCGTGGCGCGTTTCTCACGGCGACGGGGTGGCACGGGCTATGGCGCGCTGCAACACTGGAGAAGCGGCCCGGCCTGGTCGCCCGTCGGGCCGAGTGTGATGCGCGACGCAGGGGCTGATGACCCACAAAGGCCATAGGTCCCAATACATCCCATCTTTTCGCCGGTAACTTCGGGGACAAGGTACACGTGATCTTCTAGGAGGAACGATGAGCACGGTTTCGCAGGGAACGGCCAACGATGTAGTTCCCAGCCCGGAGAGCGCACGGGAGCGCGCCTGGCGGGGTTTTGAGGACGGGGACTGGACGCAGGCCGTCGATGTCCGCGACTTCATCCAGCGCAACTACACCCCGTACGAGGGTGACGCTTCCTTCCTGGAGGGCCCCACCGCCAAGACCCTGGCGGTCTGGGACACCCTGGAGAAGAAGTACCTGTCCGTTGAGCGCGCCAAGCGCGTCTTCGACGTGGACACCCACACTCCCGCGGACGTCGACGCCTTCCCCGCCGGCTACATCAGCACCGACGACGACGTCATCGTCGGCCTGCAGACGGATGTCCCGCTGAAGCGCGCCATGATGCCCTACGGCGGCTGGCGGATGGTCGAGACGGCCATCAAGGAGGCCGGCAAGGAGGTCGACCCCGAGGTCAAGCGGATCTTCACGAAGTACCGCAAGACGCACAACGAGGGTGTGTTCGACATCTACACCCCGCGTATCCGCGCCGCGCGCTCCTCGCACATCATCACCGGCCTTCCCGACGCCTACGGCCGCGGCCGGATCATCGGTGACTACCGCCGCGTGGCCCTGTACGGGGTGGACTTCCTGATCGCTGAGAAGAACAAGGACAAGGACCTGGTCGCGGACCAGCCGTTCTCCGAGAACTGGGCGCGCTACCGCGAGGAGCACTCCGAGCAGATCAAGGCGCTCAAGAAGCTCAAGAACCTCGGCGAGCAGTACGGCTTCGACCTGTCCCGCCCCGCCGCGTACTTCAAGGAGGCCGTGCAGTGGACGTACTTCGGCTACCTCGCCT
>JBQGOU010000353.1:1467-3346 GCA_052086865.1 Cellulomonadaceae bacterium | reverse complement strand
AAGCGTCAACACGATCGGGTCGGCGTCCGCGCCCTTGGACCACGTCACCGCGACGGCGCGCCCGCCGCTGGCCACGATCCCCTCCCCGGAGGAGTCGGACAGGCTCAACGCCGGCACCGGCGCCCCGCCCTGAGCGTCGTAGCCCGAGTCGTAGGACTCCACGTCGAGGACGACGACGTTCGTGGCGGCCAGCTGCGCCCCCGAGGCCGCGAGCGCGGGGCTTGCGCTCTCCGAACGCAGCCAGGTGCCGGAGCCCGCGTCCCACGCCCAGGACGGGCGGGCCGCGGAGGACATGTCGAGCGACACCGAGGCGGCGTCGGAGCCGGTGAGCACGGCCGAGGCCTGCGCCGCCTCGAGGGCGAACGCGAACTGGGCCGGCGGCGAGGCGCGGTGCGCGTCGTCGGCGGAGCCCAGAATCGTCGGCAGGTCGGCGTACACGTTGTGCGGCGCTCGCCGCGAGCTGATCCGGTGCAGGCCGGCCGCCCCGGCATCGTGGGAGATCACCTGCATGTCGCTCGCATCCACCAGGTCGAGAATGCCGCGCTGCCCGCCCGAGAAGACGAACAGCGGGTGTAGCGGGCTGGCGATCGGCACGTCCATGGGGCGGGTGGATCGCACGGGGCCCACCTCCGCGGGCATCCGGGAGTGGAACACCGCGACGAACCGGGAGACGTCGAACTCCACAATCGTCTCCCAGACGACGTCGGCGTCCTCGAGACCGCTCTGCGGGCGTGCCGCCGCGGTGTTCTCGATCTTCACGGCGATTGCCGGGCGCTCCTCGATGTCGTCCGCCGCGACCCCGGTCAGAGGCCAGGTTGCGGGCAGCTCAGGATCGGGCACGGCGGACTTGTCCACATCCGTGTCGGGATCCACCGTCACCGTGGGGGTGGGGGTCGGCGCGTCCTGGCCGCAGCCGCCGATCCCGATCAGCAACGCCACACTCGCGCCGAGCGCGGCGAGCTTGCGGACATGGTGGATACGGCGCACGGAGAGCTCCTCGGGACCTCGGGGTCGTGGAGCCGACCCCTGACGGGCGATCGCCCTCCACCCTACGGCGCGTCCTAGGCTGGTCAGGTGAACCGTCGCCCCCTCGTGTCCGTGTCGCCGGATCCCGCCGCGCTCCTCGCGCTGCTGCCGGACGCACTGCGTGGCACCGGACCGGTTCTGGCGCCCACAGCCGACGTCGGCGGGGCGGGGGCCGGGGTGGCCGGAGCGGCCGCCGGGGACCTGCCGGAGGACGCCGCGCTGGTGGTGGCGACGTCGGGGTCGACGGGCACCCCACGCGGCGTCGTGCTCACGGCGCCCGCGCTGCGCGCCTCCGCGGACGCGACCCGCGCCCACCTGGGCGGCCCGGGCCAGTGGTTGCTCGCACTGCCGACGACGCATGTGGCCGGGCTGCAGGTGCTCGTGCGCTCAGTGCTCGACGGCACGCGGCCCGTCACGCTGCCCGGGGGGCCGTTCCGCCCACAGACCTTTGCCCAGGCCATGTCGCAGATGGGGACCGAACGGCGCTACGCCTCGCTCGTGCCGACCCAGCTGCGCCGCCTGCTGGCGGCCTCACCGGAGACGGGTGCGCTGGACGCCCTGCGCACCCTCGACGCGGTGCTGGTCGGGGGCGCCGCACTGTCCCCCGACCTCGCCGACCGTGCCCGCGCCGCGGGCGTGCGCGTGGTGCGCACCTACGGCATGACCGAGACCTGCGGCGGGTGCGTGTACGACGGTCGGCCGCTGGAGGGGGTCGTTGTCGCCACGGGCCCGGACGGCCGCCTGCGCATCGCCGGGCCCATGCTCGCGGCCGGATACCTCGGCGACCCGGCCGCCACCGCCCGGTCCTTCGTCGCCGACGGCGGCCGGCGCTGGCTGGTCACCCAGGACCTGG
>JBQGOU010000353.1:0-1457 GCA_052086865.1 Cellulomonadaceae bacterium | reverse complement strand
CGAGGTCACCGGCCGCGCCGACGACGTGCTGATCTCCGGCGGCGAGAACATTGCGCCGGCCCGGCTGGAGGCCGCTCTCGCCGGACGCGACGGGCTGGGCGAGGTCTGCGTCGTCGGCGTGCCCGATCCGGACTGGGGCCAGGCCCTGGTGGTCGTCGCCACCCTCGCGCCGTACGAGCGCGATGACTCTGGAGCTGCTTCTGCCGGCGCTTCTGGCGCTGCTTCTGGCGGTGCTTCTGGCGGTGCGCGGCTCGCAGCGGTGCGCGCCCGCGCCGTCGCCGCCGCAGGGCGCGCGGCCGCACCCCAGGCGATCGTCGTCGTCGATGCACTGCCGCTGCGCGGCCCGGGCAAGGTGGACCGCCAGGCAGCGGCGCAGCTCGCGGCCGAGCACCGTGCCGGGCGCGGGCCGGGATGCGGGCAGACCGGTCGGGTCGGCTAGCCTCGGACGGTCCGGGTGCGAACGCCCGACGGTCAACACGATCACGCGAGGGACCGGCGCGCAGCACGCGCCCGGCGCAGGCCACGAGGGGACCAACCATGGCAACAGGTGCGGAGTGGATCGCCGGGGCGCGCCCCAGGACGCTTCCCGCGGCGGCCGCCCCCGTGTTCGTCGGCACGGGTGCGGCGGCCCAGCTGGACGGATTCTCCCTGGTCCCGGCGCTGCTCGCACTCGGGGTGGCCTTCGCCCTGCAGATCGGCGTGAACTACGCCAACGACTACTCCGACGGGGTGCGTGGAACCGACCTGGACCGCGTCGGCCCGAAGCGGCTCACCGCCTCCGGGGCGGCGCCCGCGCGGACGGTCCGGGGTGCGGCGTTCACGGCGTTCGGCGTCGGCGCAGTGCTGGGCCTGGTCCTGGTTGCCGTCACCGGGCACTGGTGGCTGCTCGCGGTCGGGGCCGCGGCGATCGGCGCGGCGTGGTTCTACACCGGCGGGCGCAAGCCCTACGGGTACGCCGGGCTCGGCGAGGTGTCGGTGTTCGTGTTCTTCGGCCTGGTCGCCGTGCTCGGCACCACGTACACGCAGGCGGGTCGCCTGTCCTGGGCGGCCGTGGCCGGGGCGTGCGCAATCGGCCTGCTCGCCTGCGCGCTGCTCATGGTCAACAACCTACGCGACATCCCGACCGACTTCGCAGCCGGCAAGCGCACCCTGGCCGTGCGACTCGGAGACCTGCGCGCGCGCAACGCCTACGTCGCGATGCTCTGGGGCTCGCTGGTCCTCGGCGCGTTGTGCGCCCTGGCCAACCCGTGGGCGCTGCTCGTCCTGCTCCTGCTGCTGCCCGCCGTGCTGCTGAGCCTGCCGGTGCTTGCGGGCGCCCGGGGCCGGCTGCTGATCCCCGTACTCGGCGGGACGGGACTGTTCGAGCTCGCCTTCGGCTTCCTCCTGGGCCTGGGCCTGGCCATCTGAGCCACCAGGGCCCGGGCTGCGGCGCCGCCCAGCCCGCCCACCCCGCAGCT
>JBQGOU010000352.1:0-3347 GCA_052086865.1 Cellulomonadaceae bacterium | reverse complement strand
GATCGGGCATCACTTCGGCATCGACGACGCCCGGCTCCACGAGCTCGGCTGGGGCTGAGGCGTGTCTCCTCATGCTCTGAGTCAGGCGACGATCGCGGCCGGGACGGCAGCTGCGCGGTAGATTACCGCGAGCTTGTCGTACCTGGTCGGCAGTCCCCGCCACTGCGTGAGCAGGGTGGCCGCGCGCTCCACCACGTCGCGACCCCTGCAGACCTCCCGGTCCGTCTCCGGTGGGTGGTCACCTGCGGAAGCCTCTGCGCCTGCGGGCGTTGACGTGGTCGATCTTCTCCGTCGACCTTCTGTCGACAATCCGGACGCCTCGGCCTACGCCCGCGGGCGGCACCGAGGCTCCGGACCTACTTGTCGAGCGCAGCGCGCAGCTCGCGGGCAGCCGCCGCGGGGTCGTCGGCGCTGTAGATCGAGCTGCCGGCCACAGCGACATCGGCGCCGGCGGCCTTGACGTCACCGGCGGTGGCCGGGCTCACACCACCGGCGACCGAGAACGGGACCCCCGAGGCCGCGCCGGCCTCCAGCAGGGTGGCCAGCGAGTATCCGGGCTGTGCCTGCTCGTCGAGGCCCGCATGGAACTCGATGTACTCGGCGCCGAGGTCCCGGACCTCCCGGGCACGGGTGGCTTTGTCGGCGACGCTGATGAGGTCGACGACGATGCCCTTCCCCTGTTCAGCAGCCTCGTGGGCGGCTCCCGCGATGGTCGAGTCGTCCGCGGTGCCGAGCACGGTGACCAGGTCGGCGCCCGCGTCGAACCCGATCTTCGCCTCCAGCGCACCGGCGTCCGCGGTCTTGAGATCGGCGAAGATGATCTTGTCGGGATGGGCCTCCTTGAGGGCGGTGATGACACTGACACCCTCCGCCTTGATCAGTGGGGTGCCCAGCTCGATGATGTCGACGTAGGGAGCGACCTTCTCAGCAAGGTCCAATGCGTCCCGGGTGGTGAGCAGATCGATGGCTACCTGAAGTTTCGTCATGGTTTCTGTCCTCAGTTTCTGGAGATCATGGATTGATTGATGGGGTGTGGCATGTCGCTGTCACTCGAGGTTCGCGTGACGGGTCCACAGCTCTTCGGCCGGTCTGCTGCTCCGGTGCCACAGGGCGTCGAAGATCGCGTCGCCCAGGAGGAACACGGACTGCTCGAACAGGCTGCCGGCGTACTGCCGGGACCTGGCCTCACTGTGGTCCGTCTTCACCGCCGCACTCACGGTGACGACGGCGGTGCCGAGTGCCGCCAACGGCGAGGACGGGTCCGACGTGAACACGATGAGCGTTGCACCGAGCCCGGACGCCTTCCGGGCGGAACGGACGACGGATTCCGTCGTGCCCGACCCCGAAGCGACGACCACGACATCGCCCTCCCGTACCGCCGGCGCCGTCACCTCTCCGATGACGTGGGTTTCGAGGCCCAGGTGCATCAGGCGCATCGCGAATGCCTGCAAGGCGATGGCCGATCTCCCCTGCCCGAGCAGGAAAATCCGGTCCGCGGCCCCGATGTGGCGAGCTGCGGCCTCAACCTCCGCCGGATCGAGGCGTCCGGCAGTATCCCGCAGTTCGGCGAGGATGGTCGCCAGCGATACCTCCACCACTTCTGCGGTCGCATCGATAGTCAACCCGGTCACGTGTGTGCTCATGGGGCTACGCTATCTCCGGGGCGGGCAGCCACCATCCACCCGTTCCGGTCCGATCCCCTACCCGTTCGGGTGGGTGTGGGGATACTGTGGTGCCATGGTTGACCCGCACCAGGTTGTCAGTTCCCTTATCCCGCTGGTCTCGGCCGCTCTCCCCGAGATCCCGGAACGGCTCCGCGAGCTGATCGAACCCCTGGTCCCGCACCGGGCCCTCGTCATCTTCACCGAGGACTGCACCGGGCGCCCGCAGAAGAAGGCCGGCGATCCGGTCATCACCGACCAGGTGACACTGCTCGAACTGGACGCCGTACGCCGCCGAATGCGCGGTACCCCGGGAGCCGTCTCGGACGCCGTCATCGCAGGTTCCGGGCGTCCGGTGTGCGCGTGGCTCGCCGGCACCGGCGCTCTGCTCGTGCTGTGTGAACCGACGACGGGTGCGGAACCGGACGCTGCAACGCGGAAAACCATCCAGGCGATGTGGGAGATCGCCGCACTGCGCATCCGCCAGCAGGTGTCGGAGGCCCCTGCCAGCTTCATGTCGCAGTCGCACGCGGTGGCCAGCGAACGGCTCCGCGTGACGACGGAACTTGTCGACCGCCACAGCACGGACCTCGAGGCGATTCTCGCCGCGCTCCGGAGCACACAGCTGAGCGACCGGCAGGCGCGGGCCTCGGCCACCGAGCTTGCGACAGCTGCCCTCATCGCCGCGAAGACCGGCAGCGATGTGGTCGTGGAACTGTCCGAGGAGCCTGTGGCGGAGGCATTCACCCGGCTGCGCGGAGATCTGCGTCCACTCAGCCGCTACGGCAGCCTCGCCGTGCATTTCGTGGAGCCTCCTCGCGACGGTCGCGCGTTGCCCGGTGAGATCGCCCACGCAGCGCGGGCGATCGTACGCAGCGCGATCCTGTCGATGAACAATCAGGACGCCGTCAGCAAGGTCCTCGTGCAGTGGGACTGTGACGGCACCAACCTGCTGATCATCATCCGCGACGACGGTGCCGGGCAGCTCGGCGACGACGATCCCGGGATGAGGCAGATCCGCAGCCGTGCCGCGGCGTTCGGGGGCACGGTCTCGCTGGACAATGTCCCGGACTGGGGTTCCGACCTGCGCATCGCGCTCCCCCTCGATCCACCACGCAGCCGAGAGGACGAGCGCTGGGATCTCGCACCCCGTGAGCGGGAGGTCCTCGGTCAGCTGGTGCGCGGTAGCCGGAACAGGGACATCGCACGCCACCTGCACATCAGCGAGAACACCGTGAAGTTCCACCTCTCGCAGCTCTACCGGAAGCTGGGCGTCGGCTCCCGGGCCGAGGCGGTGGCGCTGGCGGTCAGCGCGGGATCACCGCAGGTAGGCTCCGGGAAGGAGGGGTCATGACCAGCAACGATCGTCCCGCACCCGCCGAAGCCGCAGAAGACACGACAGACTGTGACGCGATAGTGATCGACGGCGGTCCCGCGACATCCGACCTCCCCGGGAAGTACACCTGGCCACCTAGGCCCGGGCCCCCTCACCCCCGGCATCCTCGATCGGCATGGTGTCGAGGTCGTACTTCTCGTTGGCCTCGAGCCCCTCGAGAACTTCCTCGACCTCGTGCTCCTCGTCGACGACCGGCATGGAGCCGAGCAGGTTGCGTCCCGCGGACTCCCGCATGCAGTACACACCGATGCCGCCGACGATGCAGGCGAACATGATGTAGTACGCACCGG
>JBQGOU010000351.1:0-3355 GCA_052086865.1 Cellulomonadaceae bacterium | reverse complement strand
TACTGGCCCGTTGAAAGGTGTGCGCCTCGCCTCTACAGCCGCAACCCGCCTCGATATGGGTCACCAGGCTGCGGCGCGGCTGCTATTGACGGGAGAATCGCACCTACACGTCCCGCAGGACGGTGCGCCTGACGATGAAGGTTTGATGCGGTTTCTGTGGCGCGCCGCGTCAATGACTGAGCAGGTAAGGGATGCTACGGAAGGAAACTCGACCGCTGCGGTGGGGAGTTTCCGCATAGGGGTCGGGATGTACGGCGAGACAGGTATCTCTGAGGGGGTACAGGCGATCGGAGGAGACGGCGATGAGCACCATGCCGCATGGCGGGATGCACGGCCAGCACCACGAGGACACCCATACCGAACTGGGCCTGGATGCCCACACCGACGATCGCCTCGGCGGAGAAAGCCACACCCATGACCACGGCGCGGGCGGCTCTGATGGGCATCCCGGTCACGGCGCCGGCCACGATGTCCCCGGGGGCCACGGCGCCCACGGAGGGCACGGCGGTCATGGTGATCATGTGGCCCAGTTCCGTCGCCTGTTCTGGGTCATGCTCATCCTGGCCATCCCGACGGTGCTGCTCAGCGGATCCTTCGCCATGCTGCTGGGCTACCAGCTGCCTCAGGTTCCCGGCCTGGGCGCGGTTGCGCCGGTGCTCGGGACGGTCATCTACCTCTGGGGTGGTCGGCCGTTCCTGACCGGCGCCGTGGCGGACGTCCGCCGCCGCCAGCCCGGGATGATGTTACTGATCGGGCTGGCGATCACCGTCGCGTTCCTCGCCTCCTGGGGCGCCGCGCTGGGCGTGCTCGAGGCCGCGCTGGAGTTCTGGTGGGAGCTGGCGCTGCTGGTGGTGATCATGCTGCTGGGCCACTGGATCGAGATGCGCTCCCTGGCGCAGACCGCCTCCGCGCTGGACTTCCTGGCCGCGCCGCTGCCCGACGAGGCCGAACGGGTTCAGGACGGTGAAGTGGTGACCGTGGCACCGGCCGAGCTCGCCGTCGGTGACGTCGTCCTGGTCCGTCCCGGGGGTCGGGTGCCGGCGGATGGCGAGGTGATCGAGGGGTCCGCCGACGTCGATGAGTCGATGATCACCGGCGAGTCGGCTCCCGTTCGGCGGGGTGTGGGGGACCGGGTGGTTGCCGGCACAGTCGCGACGGACTCCGGTCTGCGGGTGCGGGTCAGCGCCGTGGGCCAGGACACCGCCCTGGCCGGGATCGAGCGGCTGGTTACCGAGGCCCAGGGCTCGGCCAGCCGGGCCCAGCGGCTCGCCGACCGGGCCGCGGGCTGGCTCTTTTGGTTCGCCGTCGGCGCCGCAGTCCTCACCGCGGTGGCTTGGACGGTGCTCGGCACCCCGGAGTTCGCCGTCGTGCGGGTGATCACCGTGCTGGTTATCGCCTGTCCGCACGCCCTGGGGCTGGCGATCCCGCTGGTCGTCTCGATCGCCACCGAACGCGCCGCCCGCGGCGGCGTGCTGATCAAGGACCGGCTGGCGCTGGAGCGGATGCGCACCGTGGACGCGGTCTTGTTCGACAAGACCGGCACCCTGACCAAGGGCGAGCCGGCGGTGGTCGCCGTCACCGCCGTCGACGGGCGCACCGAGGACGAGGTCCTTGCGCTGGCCGCGGCCGTGGAGGCCGACAGTGAGCACCCGCTGGCCCGGGCGATCGTCCGGGCCGCCCAGGAGCGCGGCTTGCACCTGCCCACGACCACCGGCTTCCAAGCAGCCACCGCGGTCGGGGTCAGCGTGGACGTCGACGGGGCTGCGGTCGCCGTCGGTGGCCCCGCGCTACTCGACGAACGCGGCGCCCAGCCGCTGGACGTGACCCACGACTGGTCGGAGCACGGCCGCACGGTCCTGCACCTCCTGGAGAACGACCGCATCATCGGAGCGATCGCCCTGGCCGATGAGATCCGCCCCGAATCCCGCCAGGCCGTTGACGCCCTGCACGAGCTGGGGATGACGGTGGTGATGATCACCGGGGACGCCGAGCCCGTGGCCCGCGCGGTGGCCACCGAGCTGGGCATCGACGACGTCTACGCCGGGGTGCGCCCGGAGCACAAGAACCACCAGGTGGCCCAGCTGCAGCAGCAGGGCCGCACCGTGGCCATGGTCGGAGACGGCGTCAACGACGCTCCCGCCCTGGCCCAGGCCGACGTCGGTATCGCCATCGGCGCCGGGACGGACGTGGCCATCGGCTCGGCCGGGGTCATCCTGGCCAGCGACGACCCCCGCTCGGTGCTCTCGGTGCTCCACCTGTCCCGGGCCAGCTACCGCAAGATGACCCAGAACCTGTGGTGGGCGGCCGGGTACAACCTCCTCGCCGTCCCCCTCGCCGCCGGCGTCCTGGCTTCGATCGGGTTCGTCATGCCCATGGCCGTCGGGGCCATCCTGATGTCACTGTCCACCGTCGTCGTCGCGCTCAACGCCCAGCTCCTGCGACGCCTCGACCTGGACCCCGGGGCTAGCATCGCCGCCCTGCACCCCAGCGACGAACCCGGGCGTACCCAGCAGCGAGAGCCCGAGCCAACGCGCCACTGAGCGCAACAGGCCTCGGGGTGATAGGCCTCGCCCCCGGTGGGGCCGAGGGCGCCCTCACTGTCGCATCACCCGCCGCTTTGTGGGAAGAAGCATGGCCGAGCCGTGCGGTCGGCGTAGGACAGTCGTACGTGTTCGGCCACGTACTCCGGCAGGGGTGCGGTGCGATTGCAGAGCCCCGGCGTGTGGGGGGATCGGACACCCTTGCTGTCGCTGAGCATCGCTACCAGGAGTCGGCGCAACTGTGGTCCGCTCCTCCGGCGGCGCGCCCGTCCCACACGCCCCCGCCAAGATTACCGGGCAGCTGCCTTCCACCGCTGCCCGACGCGTCGAGCCGTGCTAACACCGTCCGGCTGGTAGCACCGCGAGCACCCTCGTCAGCGGCGTCAGTTGATCCGGCCGCCACACAGCTCTGATAGAACCCCGCCACATAACGGCGCAACCCACAGCTCTCACCTTCGCAGGCTCGGTGCGGATCGGTTACACCGCAGGACCCTCGGGAAACTACATCTCTCTGGCGCAGCCGCAGATCACCATCGATGGCTCGCGTGGAGTGCTCAGTGCCGTGAGTGCTGGCCGATCTCACGGGTTGCAGCCCAATGTCGACCAGGCCCGACGCGACATCGCCGTCCTGGACCTGGGAAGCGCTGCGCGGACGGAGACGGCGACCACTGTGACATGGACCAGCGTGGGCGCGACACTGACGGCGGACGCGGTGCCGCTCGTGCTGCGACTTGAGGGTTCTAGCTTCTTCCTGCGTGAGGCGGGGGCGACCCTCGACCCGGTGACGATCTACCTGTCGAAGGTGGAGCCGGAGC
>JBQGOU010000350.1:3008-3364 GCA_052086865.1 Cellulomonadaceae bacterium | reverse complement strand
TCCGCGCCGGCGGACCTGGCGTTCGCCGCGTCACCCGCGCACCCGGCATGGCCGCCCCCGACGGCGCTCGACCTCGCCGACGCCCCGGACGCGGCGCCCTGGGTGCGCGCCGACCTGCAGGCGGCGCTGGGGCGCGGCGCCGGGCTCAGCCGCAACGCCGACGCCCTGACGGCAGCCGCCGGCGAGCTCGCCCGCCTCGCCACGCCCCCTGTCGTCGACGAGAAGTCCGCCGAGGACGCCAACCTGCTGCTGTGCGCCCGCGCACTCGTGGCCTCCGCTCGCCGGCGCCGCACCTCGCTCGGCGCGCACCACCGCACGGACAGCGTCCCTGCGGGCGACGAGGTCGACGGCCCGCC
>JBQGOU010000350.1:0-2998 GCA_052086865.1 Cellulomonadaceae bacterium | reverse complement strand
CGGCGGTGCCGGTCAGGCGGCGCAGCACACCGTCGTGCGCGCCACTGCGCAGGCCTCCGCGGACCGGCCTGCATCGAGCCAGTGCGCCGCGCACCAGTCCGCCGCGCAGCAGCTGACCTCGGCCCGGGTGGTCTCGTGCTGACCCGGGAGCAGATCGACCACGTCGTGACCGCCGCGCTCGCCGAGGATGCCCCGTGGGGTGACGTGACCTCCGAGGCGCTGGTTCCGGCTGTGGCCTCGGCTCGCGCGCTGCTCGTGGCGCGCGAGCCTGGCGTCATGGCCGGCGCGGACGTGTTCGTGGCCACCATGCACGCCTGCTCACTGGCGATCGACGTCACCGTCCACGTCGCCGACGGCGCGCCCTTCGCCGCCGGGGACACACTCGCCGGGGTGCAGGGACCGGCCCGGGCCGTGCTGCGCGCCGAACGCGTGGCGCTCAACCTCGTGCAACGCATGTGCGGGGTGGCCACCCTGACCCGGGCGTTCGTCGACGCCGTGGCAGGCAGCGGAACCCGGGTCACGGACACCCGCAAGACGACGCCCGGCCTGCGCGCCCTCGAACGTCACGCCGTGCGCTGCGGCGGCGGGCACAACCACCGCCACTCCCTGTCCGACGCCGTGCTCGCCAAGGACAACCACCTCGCCCTCGCAGGCGACATCACGGCCGCACTGCGTCGCGCCCGCGCCGCCGTGCCGCACACCACGCACATCGAGGTGGAGGTCGATCGGCTCGACCAGATCGAGCCTGTGCTCGCCTCGGGGGTGGTCGGCACGATCATGCTCGACAACTTCTGCCTTGCGGACCTGCGGGCCGGTGTCGCGCTCGTGGCCGGGCGGGCGCTGGTGGAGGCCAGCGGCGGGCTCACCCTCGAGCGCGTTGCGGACGTCGCCGCCACGGGCGTGGATCTCGTCTCCGTCGGCCAGCTCACCCACGGGGCACGCGCACTGGACCTCGGACTCGACGTCGTCGCTCTCGACGAGCACACCGGCACATGACGATCTACCTGGACGAGGCGGCCACCACCCCGGTGCGCCGGGACGTGCTCGAGGCGATGTGGCCCTTCCTCGGGCCCGAGTTCGGCAACCCCGCCAGCCGCCACGAGGCCGGCGCGCGGGCCCGCAGCGCCCTGGACGACGCCCGCGCACAGGTGGCCGCGGTGCTCGGCGCCCACCCCGACGAGGTGGTGTTCACCTCGGGGGGCACCGAGGCCGACAACACCGCGATCAAGGGTCTTGCCCTCGCCGCCCCGCGCGGACGGCACGTCGTGATCTCCGCAGTCGAGCACGCCGCGGTCCGCGAGTCCGCGCGCTGGCTCGCCCGCTGGGGCTTCGAGGTCGACACCGTCCCGGTCGACGGGACCGGACGGGTGCTGCCCGCCGCGCTCGCGGCGGTGCTGCGGGCGGACACGACGCTGGTCAGCGTGCAGCACGCCAACACCGAGGTGGGCACGGTCCAGCCCGTGGCCGAGCTCGCCGAGCTCGCCACTGCCGCGGGGACGGCGTTCCACACCGACGCCGTGCAGGGCGCCGGGTGGCTGCCCCTGTCCGGCCTGGGCGTCAGTGCCCTGAGCCTGTCCGGGCACAAGCTCGGCGCACCCAAGGGGACCGGGGTGCTCTGGGTGCGCCGCGGCACCCCGGTCGAACCGCTGCTGCACGGCGGCGGGCAGGAGGGTGCGTTGCGCTCGGGCACACCCGACGTCGCCGGGGCGGTGGGGTTGGCGACCGCGCTCGCAGCCGCGGAACGGGCGCGGTGCCTGCCGGCCGCCGACCCTGCATCGACGGCAGCCGTCGTGGCGCGCCGCAACGCGTTCGTGGCCGCGGTTCTCGATCTCGTGCCGGGTGCGCGGCTCAGCGGGCACCCGAGCGAGCGGGTGCCCGGGCACGCCTCCTTCGTGCTGCCCGGCACCCACGGGGAGACGGTGCTGCTCGCCCTCGAGGAGCGCGGCGTCGTGTGCTCATCGGGCTCGGCCTGCGCGGCGGGCTCAACCGAGCCCTCACCGGTGCTGACCGCGATGGGCGTGCCCCCCGAGGAGGCGCGCACCGCCGTGCGCTTCACGTTCGGACGCACCCGCAGCGCCGCGGACCTCGACGCCGCGGCCGCCAGTGTCGGCGCCGCCGTGGCCGAGCTCGCCCGGTATGCGCGCGCGGGGACGGCCGGAGCTCAGCACCCGGGCGCGTAGGGGGCCGGGAGCATCGGGCCTCGGGACAGCCAG
This sequence comes from Cellulomonadaceae bacterium, assembly GCA_052086865.1. Classification (GTDB taxonomy): domain Bacteria; phylum Actinomycetota; class Actinomycetes; order Actinomycetales; family Cellulomonadaceae; genus Flavimobilis. The sequence goes on along the minus strand of JBQGOU010000350.1, from coordinate 785 downwards.
TGTGGCCCGGTCAGTAGTCGGGGCCGCGAGTGGTCGCCACCTCGATGCGCTCGACCTGGCGGGAGCCGCCGTATCGCAGCGCAACCGAAACCGTCGGCGTGTCTGCCCGCCACTCCTCGCTGCCACGTGCGGCGAGGCAGAAGTCGACCTTGCGCTGCTCGCCGGCGTCGAGCTCGATCTCGCCGTCGGGTGCGAAGCAGCTGCGGAAGTCGACGCCGTTGACCCGGGCGGTCGGACGGAAGGGGAACGCCATGCCGCCCTCGGAGGAGGCAGCGTCCTGCGGCGCGGTGACCTCCAGGGTGAGCTGCACGACGACGGCCAGCGGGTTGGTGGGGCTCTCGCTGGGCTGCGTCGTGACCTCTGCTGAGGTCACGACGGTCGACCACCCGTCGAAGTCGATCCTCGTGCTCGCCGGCGCGGGCTCACCAGCGGTGAGGCCGGCGACCGGCCTGTCGATCTCGGCGAGGTCGACCCCGTCGACGCTCACGCTTCCGCCCGCCGACACCGCGATCACCTCGGGGACGAGCACGTCCTCCGCCGAGCCGGCCCCGGCCACCGTCGCTCCGGAGCCGCCGCCCGCCTCGGCCGCTGCGCCGGATGCAGTGCCCGGTGCCGTGCCCGAGCCGGAGTCGCAGGCGCCCAGCGCCACCACGGTGAGCAGGATGAGCGAGGCGGTTGCGGTGCGCCGTGACATGGGACCTCCGCAGGCGACGGACTCGGCACCTCCGAGTCAAGCAGCGCGGCCGGTGCCGGACAATCCTCACCGGGGGGCGTTGCGGGGTGAG
>JBQGOU010000349.1:0-3365 GCA_052086865.1 Cellulomonadaceae bacterium | reverse complement strand
TGACACGATGACCGCGGGAGTGCCGCAGCGGCGGCCCTCGTATCGGACCGGGCGATCAGGAGCAGGAGCAGATGACGACGTCGAACGACGGCGGCTGGGGCCAGCCGGAACGGCCGCAGCCGCGCTACGGCCAGTACGGCCCGACTCCGAACGGCTCCGATGGCTCGGGCTCCGCCGACGCGCCGGGCGAGGCGTCCGGCTGGGGGCAACCGCAGTACGGGCAACCCCAGTACGGCCAGCCGCAGTACGGGCAACCCCAGTACGGGCAACCCCAGTACGGCCAGCCGCAGTACGGGCAACCCCAGTACGGGCAACCCCAGTACGGCCAGCCGGGGCCGGGCGGCTTCGGCGGCTTCGTCCCCTCCCCCAAGCCGGGCATCATCCCTCTGCGCCCGCTGCGCCTGGGTGAGTTCCTCGACGGCGCCTTCGGGGCGATCCGCGCGAACCCGCGGGTGATGTTCGGGCTGACGTCGATCGTCATCGCCGTGGCCGTCGTGCTGTCCACCGTGGCGACCTTCACGCTCACCAACGTGCTCGCTCCCGGGATTGTAGACGGGCTGGACGAGCTCGGCGAGCAGGGCTTCGGACAGCAGGGTGCCTTCGTCCAGATGACCATCGGCCCCTACGCGACCTCGCTGCTGATGGCGCTGGTGCTGCCCATCGTCACCGGGTTGCTGATCGTCTCGGTCAGCCGCTCCGTCATCGGGCGCCGCGCAGGCGTGGGCGAGGTCTGGAACGACGCCAAGCGCCGGGTCGGCTGGCTGCTCCTGCTCGCGCTGTTGCTCGGTGTCGTCACCTCCCTGGCAGTGGCCGTGTACGTGGGCCTCATCTGGGCCTCCACGCTGGGCGACAGCGGCTGGCTCGTCGCGGGAGCGGTGATCGGCGGGCTGGTGCTCCTCGTGGTCTTCCTCGTGTGGTTCTTCGTCCGCACCCTGCTGATCGCCCCCGCACTGGTGCTCGAAGGCGCCTCCTTCGGGGCGTCGATCGCCCGCGGCTGGACGTTGTCCCGCGGGGTGTTCTGGCGCCTGCTGGGGATGTACGTGCTCACCCAGTTCATCGTCGGCATCGTGGTGAGCCTGATCATCTACCCGACCACCATCGTCGCGACGATTATCGCCTTCGGCGCCACGGGGCTCGGCTTCGCCTCGATCGCCGTGTACGCGCTCGGCAACATCCTGGCCTATACGATCTCGACGGCGTTCTCCGCGGCGGTCGTCGCCCTGCTCTACATCGACGTGCGGATGCGCCGCGAGGGCCTGGACGTCGAGCTCGCGGCGGCGGCGGACCGGGCCGCCGAGGTCTGACCCGCGATGCTCGGAACGCTCGGGGAGCTGGGGACGGCGCTGCACTCGGTGCCCGTCGACCCGGACGCGCCCACCGCACGGCGCTGGCTCGAGGAGGAGCTGACCGACCCCATCTACCACCAGGGTCCCGGCCTGGTGCAGCGCATCGTGAACTGGCTCGCCCAGCAGCTCGACAAGCTTCTGGGGGTCGGTGACGGCCTGGGCGACTTCTGGCTCGCGGTGGTGGTCGCCGTGGCCGTCGCCGTCGTCGTGGTCGTCGCCCTGCTCGTCGCCGGGCCGGTGCGCCGGCGCCGGCGCGCGGCGCGCTCGGCGCCGGTGCTCGGTCCGGAGCCCCGGACGGCCGCGGAGCTGCGGGCCGCGGCAAGCGCCCACGCGGCGTCGGGCCGGTGGCGCGAGGCCACACTCGACCGGTTCCGTGCGCTGGTGCGGGCCCTGGAGGAGCGGGCCGTGCTGGACGAGCGTCCGGGGCGCACCGCGGACGAGGCCGCGGCGCAGGCGCGCGAGCGCTTCCCGGCGGCCGCGGACGCGCTGAACCGCGCGGCGCGCCTGTTCGACGACCTGCTCTACGGGGACCGCCCCGCGGGCCCGGAGTCCTACGAGACGGTCAGCCGGCTGGACGACGCACTCGCCCAGACCCGGCCGACGCGCACCGACGACGCCGCGCAGACCCCGGCCGACCTCGTGTCCGGGGGGCGGTGACATGACCGCAGGCACCGCGCCGCACGTCCCAGCGCCTGAGGCTCCCCCGGCCCCCGACAACGCCCCCGCCCTCGATCCGGGCGCCCGTCCGGCGGCCGATCCGGCGGCGGCGACCGTCGGCGACGGGACGACGGCGCGCTCGCGCGCACGGCGGCGGTGGCGGACCTGGCGCTGGCCGGTGCTCGCCGTCGCGGTCGTGATCATCGCCGCGGTGGCCATGTCGCTGCTGGAGCCGCGTACCTCCTCGATTCCGCTCGCCCCCGACAATCCCGAGGACGCCGGCGCCCGCGCCCTCGCCCAGGTGCTGGGCGACCAGGGGGTCACGGTCCGCCACGTGCGCACCGTGGCCGAGCTGGAGGAACGCGCGCAGGCCGGAGTGACGGTGCTCGTCGTCGACGCCTACGCCGCACCGGCCCAGGCCAACGCGGTGCTGGGCGGCTCGGCGGCCGACGTCGTCCTGGTGGAACCGACACGCGAGCTGCTGTCCGCCGTCAGCGGCGGCACCATCGTGCCGGCGGGCGCCTTCGCCGACGGCCAGAGCGTGCGCCAGGCGCAGTGCGCCGACCCCGATGCGCTCGCTGCCGCCACGATCACGAGCGGGGGCGCCGGCTACGCAGCGGATGGCCTGTCCGTCACCGTGTGCTTCCCCGCGCCGAGCGACCCGAGCGCCGGGGCCTTCGTCACCGGCGAGCGCCCCGACGGCGGGCGCGTCGACGTCCTGGACGACGCACGGCTCCTGACCAACGCGGTCGTGACCCAGGAGGGCAACGCCGCCCTTGCCCTGCGCCTGCTGGGCCGCCACGAGGAGCTCATCTGGTACCAGCCCGTCGCCGAGACCACCGAGGCCGCGGACACCCGACCCATCGCGACGCTGCCCGCCCAGGCGGGTCCCGTCGGGCTGCTGGCCCTCGTCGTCGTGGCCGGCGCCATCGTGTGGCGCGCCCGGCGGCTCGGGCCGGTGGTGACCGAGCCGCTGCCCGTGATCGTCCCCTCGGCCGAGGCCACCCGCGGTCGCGGAAGGCTCTACCGCAGGGCCCGCTCGTACGGGCACGCGGCCGCCGCCCTGCGCGCGGGTGTGGCCGACCGCGCGGCGCGGCGGCTCGGCCTGGCGCGCACAAGCGGGCGCGAGGCCCTTGTGGACGCCATCGTCCGCGCCACCGGACGCCCTCGCGACCAGGTCCTGCACCTGGTGTACGGCCCCGCCCCGACCACGGACGACGAGCTCGTCCGCCTGTCCCAGGAGCTCGACCAGCTCGAGAGTGAGGTACACCGCCCGTGACCGATCCCCAGCACCCCTCCGGCGCGCGGCAGCAGCCGGCACCGCAACACGGCTCCCCGCAGCTGGACGTCCCCCAGCAGGGC
>JBQGOU010000348.1:0-3372 GCA_052086865.1 Cellulomonadaceae bacterium | reverse complement strand
GACTCGAACCTAGAATGACGGTACCAGAAACCGTTGTGTTGCCAATTACACCATACCCCAAGGGGGTATGACCGCCGTTCCGGGAACGGGCGCCGAGGCCGGCAGAGCCGGTTCGGGACACCCTCCGGTGGAGGTCGTACCGACGGATGACTCTACCGGAGGAACGCCACCGGTCAAAATGCGCCGTCGGCCGTGGACGCGCACCCCTGGGGCGTGGCACGGTTTCCGCATGACGACCTCCTCATCGGACGGTCTGCGCCGCGCACGCTCCCGTGCATTCGACGCCGGCGCCGACCTGTACCGCCAGGCCCGCCCGGAGTATCCGCCCGAGGCCGTCGCGTGGATGCTCGACGATGCGCGCGAACCGCAGGTCCTCGACCTCGCGGCGGGCACGGGCAAGCTCACGGCCGGCCTGCTCGCCCACGGCGCCGACGTCACCGCCGTCGAGCCCTCGGACGCGATGCGCGCGCAGCTGCAGGCGCAGCTCCCCCACGTCCGGGCACTGTCCGGCACCGCCGAGGCGACCGGCCTGGCGGGCGCCAGCGTCGACGTGGTGACCGTCGGGCAGGCGTGGCACTGGTTCGACCCGGCGCGCGCCTGCGCAGAGATCACCCGTGTTCTGCGCCCGGGCGGGCAGCTCGCCGTGGCGTGGAACGTCCGCGACCACACGGTGGACTGGGTCGACGAGTTCACCGACATCATCCACCGCGGAGACCGGCTGGCCCCCTCGCACGGCCCGCCCTCGTTAAGCGAGCCGTTCACCGAACCGGAACATCGCACGTTCCGCTGGGAGCAGCCGATGACCCCGGCAGGTCTTCGCCTTCTCGCGGCCTCGCGCAGCCATCTGCTCACCGTGCCGGCCGATGAGCGCGAGGCGATCCTCACGGAGGTCGACCGGCTCGCGGCACAGCACCCGGCCCTGGCCGGGCGCGGCGAGTTCGCGATGCCCTACCGCTGCGAGGTCTGGCGGGCTCGGGTGCCGGGCTCCGGAACGGGCCCCGGTCTCGGTTCGGACACGGCTCGATAACACCTCGGCAGCGCTGGCCGATCCGGTACCTCCTCGCTGTCCGTTATGTGCCTAGAGTCGGCTGGTGACGACGACCTTCGATACCTCGGCAGCCCTCGACGCGACGCTGGTGCGCGCCGCCGCCGCCTGGCTCATCCGCGGCATCGAGGCCGTCGACGTCGCCGCGCTGCGGCGCCCCGCGGGCTCCGGCGCCTGGAGCTGCTGGCAGACCCTCGAGCACGTCGTGGACGACCTCATCGCGTACGCCCTGCAGCTCGCGGCGCGGCCGCCGCTCGGCTATGTGCCCGTCGTCGGCACGGCCGGCTCGGCCGACGTCGTCCGGGTGGACCCTGAGTCCGGCACCGGAGGGATGACGGAGGCACTCACCGCTGCCTCGGAGCTGCTGGCCACCCAGGTCGAGGCCGCGCCACGCGATGCCCGCGCCTATCACCCGCTCGGGCTCACGGATGCCTCCGGTTTCGCCGCCATGGGCACCGTCGGGCTGCTGATCCACGGCTACGACGTCCTGACCGCGCTCACCGGGACGGGCACACCCTTCCCCGAGGGCACCGCCGCCCGCGGCCTCACGCGACTCTTCCCCGACGTCAGCGCCGACGGTGCCGCGGCGAGCCCGGACGCTCTGCTGCTGTGGGCCACCGGCCGGATCGAGCTCGCGGGCCACCCGCGCCGCTCGCGCTGGCAGTGGGACGTCACCGTCCGCAGCTGACCGGGTCCACCACCGACCCGAGCTCGTCCAACCCGCGCACCCGGGCCACGCCGTGGCGCCGCGCCACCTCGGGATCCTCGACGAACGGGCCGCCGCGCCGCGTGCCGGGCCGGTCGAGCCACACGCCTTGCAGGCCCGCCGCCGCGGCGGCGCGCGCATCGATGTCGAGCTCGTCACCCACGTAGAGGGTCTCGCCCGGCTCCGTGCCCAGGCGCCGGCACGCCTCGAGGAACACCCGAGGATCGGGTTTGCCGACGCCCAGGGTGTCCACGTCCACGAGCAGGGGCACCCGCGCGGCCAGGCCGATCCGCTCCAGCTTCGCCACCTGCTGCTCGACGGCGGCGTTGGACAGCGCACCGAGCGGGTAGCCTCGCTCGTGCAGCTCCGCCGTGAGCACGAGCGCGTCGTCGAACGCTCGCCAGGCGTCGGCAAAGGCCGTCCGGAACACCGCGTCCCAGGCGTCGAAACCGACGTCGTCGATCAGCGGCCCGCCGAAGATCTCATGCAGCTCCGCCGCCCGTGCCATGCGCTGGGTGCGGGCATCCGTCTCCCCGCGGGTGTAAGCGCGGTAGTGCCCGCCCGCGTCGCGGCGCCAGACCGCGAGCAGCTCACCGTGCCGGCCCGCGGGCAGGTGCGGCAGGAAGCGGGCAGCCACGGCGGACAGCGCCGCGGCGAACGCCGCGCGCGTGTCCACCAGCGTGTCGTCGACGTCGAACAGGACGCCCCGGACGGGCGCCCGCCCCGAGACCGGCGCGCCGTCGCCCGAGCCCGGCACTCAGATCGCCGCGCGCAGCGCCGCGATGCGCGCGAGGGTCGACTCCCGGCCCAGGATCTCCATCGACTCGAACAGCGGCGGGGAGACACGGCGCCCGGTCAGCGCGACGCGCAGCGGCGCGAAGGCGAAACGCGGCTTGACGCCGAGGCCCTCGACGATCGTCGTGCGCAGGGCTTCCTGCACGCGCTCGGTCGTGAAGTCCTCGTCGTCGATCGCCTCGAGCGTCGCGGTGGCGGTCTCGAGCACGGCGGGGGCTTCCTCGCGCAGCGCCGCGAGCGCCTCCGGCTCGAGCCGGACGTCGCCGTCGAGCACGAACAGGAAGCCGAGCATGCCCGCGACTTCGCCGAGCAGCGTCATGCGCTCCTGCACGAGCGGCGCGCCCGCGTCGAGCAGCATGCGCTCGTCGGGCGTCAGCTCGTCGTAGGTCTCGGCGGACACGAGCCCGGCGTGGTGCAGATACGGCACCAGCCGCGCCCGGAAGTCCTCGGGCTCGAGCATCCGCAGGTGCGCGGCGTTGATCGCCTCGGCCTTCTTCAGGTCGAAGCGCGCGGGGTTGGGCAGCACGTCGGCCACGTCGAAGGCCGCGACCATCTCCCCCACCGAGAAGATGTCGTGGTCCGGGGCGATGCTCCACCCGAGCAGCGCGAGGTAGTTCAGCAGCCCCTCGGGGATGAAGCCGCGCTCACGGTGCAGGAACAGGTTGGACTCGGGGTCGCGCTTGGAGAGCTTCTTGTTGCCCTCCCCCATGACGTAGGGCAGGTGGCCGAAGGCCGGCATGACCGTGGCCACGCCGAGCTCGAGCAGCGCGCGGTAGAGCACCACCTGGCGCGGGGTGGAGGACAGCAGGTCCTCGCCGCGCAGCAC
>JBQGOU010000347.1:581-3389 GCA_052086865.1 Cellulomonadaceae bacterium | reverse complement strand
CAGGACGGCGACCTCGTAGTGGCCGGTCTGGGGAAACATGTCCAGCACACGCGCCTCGACCGGGCGGAGCGAGGGCATGCGCGCGAGGTCGCGGGCGAGCGAGGTGGCGTTGCAGCTGGAGTAGATCACGCGGGGGGTGTCCGAGGCCTCGAGCCACGCGCTCAGAGGTTCCCCGATGCCGCGGCGCGGCGGGTTGACGATGACGACGTCGGGTGCGGAGCGCTGGGCCAGGGCGAAGGTTGTCGCGTCCTCGGCCAGGAAGGCGGTCCGGGTCAGGCCGGACTCAGCGGCGGTGCGCTCCGCGCTCGCCACCGCCTCGTGGCTCGTCTCGACGCCGACGACATGCCGATGTGGCCCGGCCGCGTGCAGAGCGAAACCGCCGACGCCGCAGTACAGGTCCCAGACCGTCGCCGGGGCGGCACCCTCCACCCAGGCGCGCCCCTGGCGGTAGAGCGCGGCGGCGACCTCGGTGTTGGTCTGGAAGAAGCTCTGCGGGCGCAGGTGCAGGCCGATGCCGTTGACCTGCATGGTGAGCGTTTGGGCGTCGGTGAGCAGAATCTCCGTGGCTCCCTCGACGACGGCCTTGTGCTCGGGATGGATGTTGGCGGACGCGACGCGCAGTGCCGGCAGGTCCTCCTGCAGTGCCGGTAGGTGCTTGCGCAGGCGTGGCACGGACTCCGTCGAGCGCAACACGAAGCGCACCATCAGGCCGCCGTCGGGCGCGATCGTCATGAGCACGTACTTCAGCTCGCCGCGGCGGGAGGGGATGTCGTAGGGCGTCAGCCGTGCCGCGGCGATGAATCGCTCGATGGCCGGAAAGGCGCGGTGCACGTCCGCGGGGTAGAGGGGGCAGTCGGTCAGGTCGACGCCCGTGCCGTCCGTGACGATGCCGAGGACGGGGTGCTCCGCGCTTCCCGTGACGACCATCTTGGCCTTGTTGCGGAAGCCTGCCGGGGCGGAGGTGATCGCAGGCAGCCAGCGCATGCCGGGCGCGAGCGGGCCGAGCAGCTCGGCGCAGCGGGCCTGCTTGTCCGTGAGCTGCGTGGTGTACGGCGTGTCGAGCAGGGTGCAGGAGCGGCAGCGGTCGGAGTCGAAGTGGTGGCAGCGCAGCAGGCCGTCCGCCACGACGCCGTGGCGCGAGGGCGTCGGTCTGTGCGCCACTGATCTGTGTCCTGTCGCTCGCGATAAATGCGACACCGGGCCCTGCGATGACCGCGGCCCGGGGTCCGAGCCATCAATCTAGCGCGCAGGATCGTCGCGCTACGAACCCTCGGCGAGGGTTCTGGGGTAGTGAGGGGGGCCCATGCAGACGGCGCTGCGAGGCGGTGCTGGGGCCGGTCCCGGTGGCGGGCTCGACGGGGCCTGGTTAGCGTGGTTGGGCGTTTTGTCCGTATTTCGACAGCGCTGTCGCGCGCATCGTGCGCGGCGAACGGTTTCGATGGAGCGACCGATAGGAGTGACGATGCAGCAGTTCAGAAGAGTGCTGGCCGCGGTGTGCGGAGTGGCGATGGCAGCGACCGGGGCGGTGGCCGCGGCCGGTGTCGCGACCGCCGCGGAGCCCGGCACCATCCCGCTGACGGTGACGAACGACGCCGGCCGCGGGCCCGTGTACCTGTATGTCCTGGGGGAGGACCTGGGGACCGGCGAGATGGGCTGGGCCGACGAGTCCGGGGCCTTCCACCCGTGGCCGGACGCGGGCGTGATCCCCGAGGACGTGCCGGACGTGTCGATCGCCGGGCCGGAGGCGGGTCAGAACCTCACGATCCGCCTGCCTCAGCTCTCAGGGCGCATCTACTTCTCGTACGGCGAGCCCCTGACGTTCCAGATCGTCAACGACGGGCGGTTGGTCCAGCCCGCGGTGCAGAACCCGGATGATCCCAACCGTGACGTGATGTTCAGCTGGACCGAGTTCACCCTCAACGACGCGGGTCTGTGGATCAACAGCACCCAGGTCGACTTCTTCTCCGCGCCGTACCAGGTGGGCGTCGAGCGGGCGGACGGCTCTGTCCTCAGCACCGGCATGCTCGTCCCGGACGGGTTCGCGGGCTTCTTCGACGAGCTCGAGCAGGTGCCGGGGTGGTCCGGCCTGATCCAGCGGGGCCCGGACGGTGAGGTGTTGCGTGCGCTGAACCCCAGCCACGCGCTGGGGATCGGGGAGCTGGACGAGAACGCGTTGGGCGACTACGTGGACCGGGTGTGGTCGCAGTACGGCGACCAGGACCTGACGGTCACGCCCTTCGGCTATCAGCCCGACGTGACGTTCACCGGCCGCGTCGACGGCGACGTGATGCGGTTCCGCGACGGCACCGGCGAGGAGGTCGCCACGTTCCCCAAGCCGTCGACCGACTCGATCCTGGGGTGCCACCAGGACCTGCATGCGCCCAACGACCAGGTGGTCGGGCCCATCGCCCGCACGCTGTGCGCCGGCTTCAACCGCACGACGCTGCTCACGAACCCCCGCCAGCCCGACGCCCACGCGGCGGACTTCTACCAGGACGAGGTGACCAACCACTACGGGCGCCTGGTGCACGCGTCCATGGCGAACGGCCGTGCCTACGCGTTTGCGTTCGACGACGTGGGCGCGCACGAGTCGCTGGTGCACGACGGCGACCCCCAGGCGGCGTTCATCTCGCTCGACCCGTTCACCGGTGCGGCATCGCCCATCGGCGGCGAGGGGGAAGGCGGGGAGTAGTGCCGGGGTAGTCGGCTCACGAGGAATGCAGATCGCCGGGGCCTGCCCAAGGGCGGGCCCCGGCGATCAGGGGGTCTGCTCGCCACATCACCACGGTGGGCCCCGTGGGGCTCGAC
>JBQGOU010000347.1:0-571 GCA_052086865.1 Cellulomonadaceae bacterium | reverse complement strand
CTGAGCTAGAGGCCCCGGGGCGTTCCGTCCAGGGTCCGGCCCGCCACCGCACGCCATGGTACGCGGACACGCAGCGCCGGAGCGCATGACACCGGCATCCGCGCCGCGACCAGGCACGAGTATGGCGCGAGGCCCGGCGCACCGGCCGGGGCGGCGCTACACCCGCCGCGACGCCCGGCTCCAGACCCAGTTCACCAACGCCGCGACCAGGACAAGCCCGGCGGCGGCCGCGGGTGCCGCCATAGCCGCGGGCGTGCCGACCTTCTCGGCCAGCTGCCCGGGGAGAGCCGACGCGGCGGACTGCCCGACGATGACGCCCGAGCCCAACATGGTCATCACGGTCGCCGAGCGGCCCTGCGGGCTGCGCTCGGCTGCCAGGGAGTACAGGGTGACCAGTGCGGGGCCGATGCCCAGTCCAGCGATCGAGAGCGCGACGACCACGCTCGGGACGTCGGTGGCCACCCCGTAGCCGAGCGCAGCGGCCAGTGTCACCGATCCGGCGCACAGCCACCGGGCGCGCAGCGAGAATCGTGCCGGCAGGAACCCGGCGCCGACGGCGAACAGCGTCGAG
>JBQGOU010000346.1:0-3389 GCA_052086865.1 Cellulomonadaceae bacterium | reverse complement strand
GCCCTCGGTTTCGGCGACTATCCCTCGGTTTCGGCGGGGGCGGGGCGGGGGGCCGGGGGCGGGGGGCGGAAGGGGGGAAGGGGGCGGAAGGGGGCGGCGGGTGGCAACGCGGCGGGTGGCAACGCGGCGGGGGCACCACACCGAAGGTCCCGGGCCACCGGCTCGGCGCCGGGGCAGACTGCCAGGTGACCCCCGAACCCGAACGCGATCGTGAAGGAGACGCATGACCGCCGTCGTGCTGGTGAACCTCGGCACGCCCACCGAACCGACCGCCCGGGCCGTGCGCCCGTTCCTGCGCGAGTTCCTCTCGGACCGGCGCGTGATCGAGATGCACCCCGCGCTGTGGCGGCCCATCCTCGCGATGATCCTTGCGCGCCGCCCACGGCAGTCCGCGGAGAAGTACGCCGCGATCTGGTCCGAGCACGGCTCTCCGCTGCTCGTGCACTCCCGTGCCCAGCGCACGGCGCTCGCGGCGCGGCTGGACGGCGTGGCCGAGGTGCGCCTGGCGATGCGGTACGGGGAACCGTCCGTGGGTGCGGTGCTGGACGAGCTGTACGCCGCGGGGCACCGCCAGGTGCTCGTCGTGCCGCTGTACCCGCAGTACTCGGCGTCCTCGACGGGCACGGTGCTGGACGAGGTGTACCGGCACGGGCTGCGCTCGCGCGACCAGCTCGAGCTGCGCACCGTGCGCTCCTTCCCCGACGATCCGGCGTATGTGCGCGCCGTGACCAGCGCGATCGAGGCCTCATGGGCCGAGCGCGGGCGCCCCGACTTCGCCGCAGGCGACCGGCTCGTGCTGTCCTTCCACTCCATCCCCGTCGCGATGCACGAGGCCGGGGACCCCTACCGCGCGGAGACGGAGGCGACCGCGGCGGCCGTCGGGCGGGAGCTGGGCGTGCCCGACGGCGGCCTGCAGGTCACCTACCAGTCGGTGTTCGGACCGGCGGCGTGGCTCACGCCCGCGACAATCGATCGCATGGCCGAGCTCGGCGCGGGCGGCACCCGGCGCGTGGACGTGGTGTGCCCGGGGTTCACCGCGGACTGCCTGGAGACGCTCGAGGAGATCGAGCTGCTCAACCGCGAGGCCTTCACCGCAGCGGGCGGCGCCGACTTCACGTACATCCCGTGGGGCAACGACCGGGTCGAGTGGACCGACGCGCTCGGCGAGATCGCCGAGCGCCACCTCGCAGGCTGGGCACGGACCCGAGTGGGGTAGAACCTGAACCGCGCCAGCTCATCGGCCTGCACCGTGGCCAGAGGGCGTGCATCGCTGATCCAGGGATCTCGACTCTGCGACCAGGACAACCATGTGGGAATGGACGCTCGGCGTCATCGACTCGGTCGGCATCACGGGCGCACTTCTCGCGGCGATCGGACAGCTCGACGGCTGGCGAGCTCGGTGCTCGACGGACTTTGCCAACGGTCCTGCTCGCGATCTGAGCGGGAACCTTGCCTCGCCCGCGAGCGTCGCATGAGTATCGCCGAGCATGAGGGAGGGAACGGAGCAGTGGCGCAGGTGAACTGGTCGGTCGTCGTACATCGAATCGGCGACCAGACGCCACTGTTCGGGTACGACGCGAGCCGAACGCTGCGCACGGTAGGCATCGGAAAGCTCCTGCTGCCGCTCGAAGTGGGCCGAGCGATTGAGTCGAGCAGAGTCACACCCGACCAGCCAATCCATCGAGACGATGTCGCTCCCGTCGCGGACTCGGGAATCTGGCAGGACACTCGAACTGCGGTGCTTCCTCTTCACGACGTGGCAAGGCTGGTCGGCCTCGCGCGCGACAACTGGGCGACGAACGCGCTGCTTGACGTCGTGGGGCTCGATGCGGTGCAGCGACTGGGCGTGTCACTGGGTTTTCAGGCCTTCGCCCTGCATGACGAGGTTCGCGACGCTCGTACGGCCGCCCATCCTGAGACGCTGAGCACCGCCAACGCGGCAGAACTGGTCAGCTTCTTCCGCCGGCTGGAAGAAGGAACCCTGGGGCCGACGCGGGGGTTCGCGCCGATGCCGGTCTCGTCAGCGACGGTCAAGGCGCCATCGCCTACGCGTGCGTCGCCAACTGGGACCCCGACCGGCACGATGCTCGCGACGAGGTTCTCCGGAAGATGCACGACATAGGCGGATGGATCCGGCGCTCGCTCGAGGCACCAGACCGCGACGTTGCGTTCACCTGGACGCCAAGCTGATCGTAGACGCCGGCGGCCGACCGCACACTCGATCTCGTGGCCCGGTGGATCCTGTCCCGCCGCCCGACATGACGGATATCGCCCGACACTCACTAGGGTGGGGCCCGTGACCCCCCCCGATCGCACCGCCGTGGTCATCGAAGATGACGCCGACATCCGTGAGCTGCTGGAGACCGTGCTCTCCCAGGGCGGCTTCGCCGTACACACCGCGGCGAACGGCGCGCAGGGCGTAGCCCTCATCCAGGAGGTCTCGCCGCTCGTCATCACACTCGACGTGAGCCTGCCCGACTTCGACGGCTTCGAGGTCGCACGCCGCGTCCGCGCCTTCAGCGACGCGTACATCGTGATGCTCACCGCGCATGCGGACGAGATCGACACGTTGATGGGTCTGGACGCCGGCGCCGATGACTACCTGACCAAGCCCTTCCGTCCGCGCGAGCTGCGCGCCCGCATCGAGGCGATGCTGCGCCGCCCCCGCCAGGGCGCCACCGGGCCGACGGCGGCTGTGGCCTCCACCGCGCCTGCCGTGAGCGAGCCACCCGGCGCACCGGGCGCTGTGGGCACGTCCGAACCGTCCGCCTCCGGGCCTGTCACCGCGCCGACGGCGTCCGGCGCCCACCCCGTGGTCGCGAACGCGCCGTCGGCGTTGAACGCGGCGGCGGTGAACGCGCCGTCGGCGGAGCTCGAGACGACACCGGCCACCGACGTCGGCCTGCGCATCGACGTCGAGGCACACCGCGTCTTCGTCGACGGCAAGGAGGTCGTGCTGACCAGAAGCGAGTTCGAGATCCTGGCGGCGCTGGCGGACCGGGCGGGGCGCGTGGTCAGCAAGTCGGACCTGGTGCGCGCGCTGTGGCGAGACACCTACGACGTCGGGACGCTGGTCACTCCGGCCGATCACCGCAGCATCGAGGTGCATGTGGCGAACCTGCGCCGCAAGATCGGCGACGCGGCGGCCGAGGCCCGGTTCATCGACACCGTCCGCGGGGTCGGCTACCGCTTCCGCACCGACGCCTGACGGCCGCTGGGCGCTGCCGCCCAGGCGTCCCGCCCCCCAAGCCCCCGGCCCCTGCCCCCGAGCCCCCGGCCTCCAGCCCCCAGCCCCTGCTCCCAGCCCCTGCCCCCGGTGACTTCGCGTGTCCGGTGGTGGTTTCGCGTGCTGCAGCACGCGAACCCACCATGGGACACGCGAACTCAAC
>JBQGOU010000345.1:0-3414 GCA_052086865.1 Cellulomonadaceae bacterium | reverse complement strand
GTGCTGCGCACCCTGCGCGGGGCCATGGCCGCGCTGCAGCCGTGGGTCGACGAGCTCGTGGGGGCGGCCCAGGCGCAGCTCGGCGCCGTTGCGCAGATGCGCAAGGCCACGGCTCAGGCGCAGCCGGTGGGCGAACGCCGGCTCACCCAGGCCCTCGACGACGGCGCGCTGGCAGCCGGCGCTGTCGAGGCACGCTGGCGCGAGGCGCTGGTACTCGACCCCGTGCTGGCGCGCCCGGTCTCCGCTCGCGCGCGCTGGTCAGGACGGCGCGGCACGGCGCGGCGTGCCGGCGCGCTCGGCCCCCTGGTCGACGACGCGCGCACGGCGCTCGGCGAACAGCTCGAGATCGCCGCCAGGGTCGCCTGGCAGGAGGCCATGGGCGCTCTCGTGGACGACGACGTGCCGGGCGGGGCGGCGCTGGCCGCGCGACTCGGCGACGACGGTCCGGGGCGGCGCAGGGCGGCCCAGGAGGCCGCCGCGGGCAGGGTGCAGGACGCCCGCGCTGAGCTCGTCGAGTGGGCTGAGGGCCAGGAGACCGGCGCGGCGCTCACGGCCGCGGCGCGCGCGCTGGGGCCGACGGGACTGCTCGCGGTCGCGCTCTCCGCCGCGTGCGGGGTGCCCGCTGCGCTGCGGACCCTTGACGGTGTGCTGCCGGCAGGCGGCGGAGACGGACTCGTGACACGGTTGCGCGACATCGCTGCGGGCCGCGGCCGGGCGCTCGTCGAGGCCGCTCTCGAGCCATTGACTGCGGTCCTCGACGCCGTCGAGGAGCAGGAGGGTGCGGCCGTGGGTCTGGCCGTGCGGTCCGCGGAGCTCAAGGGCGCGTTGCGGCGGGCGCGGGGAGGAGAGCGATGACGGCGGACGTGGCGGGCCTGGGCGAACGGGCGCAGCACCTTCAGGACGCGCTCGACCGTGCCGGGGACCGAGTGGACCCGGACGTGCGTGCGCGCGTGGAGCGCACGGTTGCGCTGGTGCAGGAGCGGCTCGGACTGGGGGTCGACCACACGGTCGTCGCTCTGGTGGGCGGCACGGGATCAGGTAAGTCGAGCCTGTTCAACGCCGTGACGGGACTGCGCTTCGCCGATGTGGGCGAGCTGCGGCCCACCACCTCGAAGCTGACCGCGTGCGCGTGGAGTGACCACGCCGAGAGCCTGCTGGACTGGCTGCAGGTCGACGCCACGCGGCGGATCAGCCGCGAGAGTGAGCTCGATGCCGACACTCAGGACGATCTGCGTGGCCTGGTGCTGCTGGACCTGCCCGACTACGACTCCATCGCGGGTGCGCACCGCGAGCTGGTGGAGGCTGTCCTGCCGTTGGCCGATCTGCTCGTCTGGGTGCTCGACCCCGAGAAGTACGCCGACGACGTGCTGCACTCGGGCTTCCTGCGCCGCGCGGCGCTTGTCGACGCGCCGACGGTGGTGGTGCTCAACAAGATTGACGTGGTTCCCGAGGCCCGGCGCGAGGAGCTCGTCGCCGACGTCCGCCGGCTGCTCGTCGCGGATGGCCGCGCGGACGTCGTCGTCGTCGCCTCCACCCGGTCGGGCATCGGTGTGGCCGAGATTCGCTCCCGCCTCGCCACGGCTGTCGCCCGGCGCACCGTCGCCGCGCGCCGCGTGTCGGGTGAGCTCTCGCTCGCCGCCCGCGAGCTGGTCGACGACCTCGCCCCCGCCGATTCGGCGCACACCGGCCAGTCGGCCGAGCGTGCGACGGACCGGCTCGCCGCCGCCGTCGGGGCACCCACCCGGGTGGCTTTCGCGGGCCGAGCCCCAGCAGGCAGTACGACGCTGGCGCCCCAGGCCGTGGAGCCCGTACGAGCAGGCTGGCTCGAGGACGTCGGGGAGAAGTTGCCACAGCGCTGGCGCGACGACCTCGAGCGTGCCGTCCCCGACGCGGACGTGCTCGCCGATCGCACCGCGCAGGCGCTGGGGCAGATCGAGGAGCACCGCGCCGCGCAGGGCCGCGTCCCCGGGGTGCGTGCGCTGCAGATCGCCGCCCTCCTGGCCGCGGTCACCGGCATCGGCTGCCTCATCGCCGCCGTGGCCGGCGCCGGTGCGGCCGCGCTTGCCATGATCGGCGCGGCGTTGGTGCTCGGAGCTGTCGGCGCCGTCCTCGGCAGCCGCGTACTGCGCCGCCGCGGGCTGGCCGACCGGGTCGTTCGAGCCCTCGACGGCGCCCACGAGCTGTTGCGCGAAGTGGTGGCCGATGCGCTGGTCACCCCGAGCGAACCCGTGCTCGCCGCCCATGACGAGGCACTCGAGCTGGCCGCGGCGGCGGTGGGCGATGCGGGCCAGGCGGACGCTCATCATCCCGAGGGGCAGGCGACCACAGGCTCGCCGGACGAGGCCGCCTCCACAGGCTGATCGTCCCGGCCGCACAGTGCGCGGCTGCGCACGGCACCGTGGGTCGCGGACGACCGGCGACGGGCCGGTCGCCGCGAGGCTGGAGGAGCCATGAACGCATCGACGACGATCGCCGGATGGGTCGGCAAGACCCCGGTGCTGGTCCGATCGGGTGACACCGCGCACACCACCGTGCGGGTCGCATGCACCACCCGGTACCGCAACGACCGCGGGGAGTGGGCCGACGGGCAGACCCAGTGGTACGCCGTCAAAGCGTGGAACGACGTCGCGGCCAACGTGTGCGCCTCGATCCACAAGGGTGACCCCGTGGTCGTCACCGGGCGGATCGGGCTGGAGGAGTGGGACAACGACGAGGGGCGCCAGAAGATGATGGTGATCCGGGCCGTCGCGATCGGCCACGACCTGACCCGCGGGACGACGACCTTCACCCGGGTCGTGCACGCGGGGGGAGGTGCCGCCGCCTCCGAGATCAGGCCAGAGCCGCTCACCGGCGACGAGCCCCAGGAGCCCGAGGCCCCCGACTTCGTCCGCTCGAGCGGCTCGCCCGACCCGTTCACCGCGGACCCTCCGGTGCCGCCCGGCCCCGAGGACGACGCAGCGGGCGACACGGCGGAGCTCGTGGACGACGAGGAGCTCGAGCCGGCATGACGTCTCAGCGCCGGGGGCGGTGACCGCGTAGGCTTGTCCGGAGCACGCGCCCGTCCGGCCCCGCACACCGCGGCATGGCGACGGGCGTCCCCCGACACCTGAGGTGGTCCCAGAAGCAGTGGCTGAGTACATCTACACGATGCAGAAGGCGCGCAAGGCGCACGGTGACAAGGTCATCCTCGATGACGTCTCGCTGAACTTCCTGCCCGGCGCGAAGATCGGCGTCGTCGGCCCGAACGGCGCCGGCAAGTCCACGATCCTGAAGATCATGGCCGGCCTCGAGCAGCCGTCCAACGGTGAGGCGCGGCTTGCGCCCGGGTTCTCGGTGGGCATCCTGCTCCAGGAGCCACCCCTGAACGAGGAGAAGACCGTCCTCGGCAACGTCGAGGAGGGCGTCGGCGAGATC
>JBQGOU010000344.1:0-3449 GCA_052086865.1 Cellulomonadaceae bacterium | reverse complement strand
AGGCCGCGAGCGTGAGCGGCTCGGTTAGTTTCGCTTCGAACTCGATGGGCGTCAAGCCGCCGAGGGCGTCCTGGGCTCGCTGGCGGTGATACTTCCTCTCGATCCACACGACGATCGCCAGCCGCAGCTCCTGCCGCGTCGTCCACCGTTGCTGATTGAGCACGTTCGTTTGAAGCAGGGACCAGAAGCTCTCCATGGCCGCGTTGTCGCCGGCCGCGCCGACGCGGCCCATCGAGCCGACCATGTCGTGAAGTCGCAACTCGCGAGCCATCGCCCTGCTTCGAAACTGGCTGCCCCTATCGGCGTGCAGGATGCAGCCGGCAACCTCACCGCGGCGAGTGACGGCGTTGCGGACGGCGTCGACGGCCAGCTTCGCGGTCATCCGATCCGAGATCGAGTAACCGACGATGCGGTTGGAGAACATGTCTTTGATCGCGCAGCAGTAGAGCTTGCCCTCGGTGGTGGTGCGGTGCTCGGTGATGTCGGTCAGCCACACCCGGTTCGGTGCGTCGGCGCGGAAGACGCGCTTCACGTGGTCATCGAACACCGGAGGGCCAGCCTTCTTGCCTTCCCGCGCCGGCGGCGCTGCGCGGACGAGAGGATCCCAGCCTGAGAACACAACTTCCACGCCGTCCGGCGGCTCATCCGCCACCCAGCCCGCCGCGCTTCGTCAGCGAGGTATCGGTAGCCGAACGTCGGATCGTCGTGATGCGCGTCGTGCAGCGCGTTGGTCCGATACGCGCGGAGCACGTCCGCATCCCTGATCGGGGCGTTGCGCCACCGATAGTAGGGCTGGCGAGCGAGCTTCAGAACCCGGCACGACACCGAGACGGGGATGCCGTCCGCGGCGAGCTCAGATACGAGCGGGTACGTCATTTTGGGGATCCACCGAGCTTCAAATTCGCCTGCGACAGATACGCCGCCGCCCGCCGGAGAACCTCGTTCTCCTGCTCGAGTAGCCGGATCCGCTTCTTCAACTCGCGGGCATCAGCCGCGTCCGCAGCGGTCTGACCGGGACGGTTGCCGTCTTCGACGTCGGCCTGGCGGAGCCAGTTCTGCAACGTCGCTTCGCTGATCCCGAAGTCGGTGGCGATCTGTTTGATGGTGACGCCGCTCTCACGGCGCCGTGCGACCGCGACAACGTCCTCGCGGAACTCTCTGGGATAAGGACCGGGCATGATGACATCCTCCCCGCCAGCGCCTCTCAGCGCTAACGATCAGTTGTCACCTATTCGTTCCTCACGCCCGTTTGATGCGTAGTAGCGGCGGAGCGTGCGGCTGGTGATCTTGGAACCGACGATCCCAGCGGTACGCAGGGCCCCATAGATCGAGGTTGGTGCGGACCTCATGAACACGTAACCGCCACCGTCGGTGAGTTCTGCGTTCGTATAGCACTGATGGAGTCAGTCAATCGCCACGCTACGAACCAGGGCTGCGCGCGTGAGCATATGAGAATGGGCGCGCGTAACGCATGCGAGGCGCCTGTCGATACGTGGTGTGCTCTAACTTCACCGCGGATCGTCGATGAATATGTCCCTGCGCGACGCTCCCTGTGTGTTGCCCTTGACAGGGCTGTGATCTTCCTGAATCCTAGTCGTGGGTGCGCATTCATACCAGTACATAGTCTCGAAAATGAAACAAGAGGATATGCGAAAGATACCTAAAATCGGGCTCGCCCTCGTATCAATTGCGGCGGTCGCAGTGCCATTGTTGGGAACGTCGATGGTTAGCGCTTCAGACGATGTTGACGTCACGATTTCGTGGGAGTCACAAGAGATCTTGGATAGCAGCGGGGATAGCGTTGATATCGTCTGGGTGCAGGAAGATTCGGCGCAGGAGATGGGAGTTGGAGAGCTTCCCGGAGGCGAGCGTGTCGAGGTTACTAAACAGGCTCATCGTGTTTGAGGGATGCTCCTATATTCGTCAAGCGGCGTGTTGCCGTGTTGTGAGGTAGTCCCGGTAGGTGTTCAGGG
This sequence comes from Cellulomonadaceae bacterium, assembly GCA_052086865.1. Classification (GTDB taxonomy): domain Bacteria; phylum Actinomycetota; class Actinomycetes; order Actinomycetales; family Cellulomonadaceae; genus Flavimobilis. The sequence continues at coordinate 1,476 of JBQGOU010000344.1, read as the reverse complement.
TGTGCCGGTTGGTGCTGCGTCCTCGTTCGAGGCAGGAGAGGCCGGCGATGCTGGATCCAAGGTCTGTGGCGGCCTGGGTGAGGGTGAGGCCTGCTGCCTCACGGAGCGGACGGAGTTCGGCAACGTTGATCACCGCGGGTGGGTTTGTCAGGAGCCGGTAGATCTCACGGGCGATCGCCCGCTTCAGGCAGCGCAGGATCTCCTTGGTTCCCTTGCCTTGTTCACGTCGTCGGGCCGCGTAGGCGCGGGTACGTGGATCTGTGTGGAGCCGGGCCACAGCGATCCGGTGAAGGGCACTATTGGCCTGTCGATCGCCACCGCGGTTGAGCCGGTAGCGGGTGACCTGGCCGGAGGAGGCCGGAATCGGGCAGGCCCCGCAGAGCATGGCGAAGGCCGCCTCGGAATGCAGTCGGTCGGGGTTGTCTCCGGCTGTCATCAACAACTGGGAGGCGTTGACGATGCCCACGCCCGTGGTCTGCAGCAACTGAGGATTGGCCCGGTTCACCAGCTCCTCCAGTTGACTGTCGTGGCCTTGAACTTCACGCTGCAGGACCAGAACGCGACGGGCCAGATCTCGCAGGGTCCTTCGGATCAGGAAGTCGACAGGACTGTGATTCGCGTCCTGCTGCTGACGGGGCCGGCTGGCCGCAAGTGTCGTTATCAGCGATCGCGGCTTCAGGCCCCGGTACTGAGCACGGACTGCTTCGGGAGCTGTGACGAGCAGGTCTCTGATCTGCAGGCGGGCGGACTTGGAGGCCTCGACGGCGCTTCGCCGAGCGACCATGACCACCCTGATCCCCTCGACCAGTCCGTTGCTGCTCTTCGGCACTGATTCGGCCGTGCCGGCCAGGGTGGCCTCGGCGGCCAGGTAGGCGTCGATCTCATCAGATTTTCCGTGCAGGCGTCGCACCTGGCGTTTTGGGCGAAGCACTTCCCTGGCTTCCAGCCCCCGACCGGCCAGATACCGGGCCAGGCCCGCACCATAGGACCCGGTTCCTTCCACTCCGACCATCTGCACGGTGCCGAAACTGGTGATGAATGCCTCCAGGGCCCGGTAACCGGCCTCGCCCGTCGGAAACGGCGCGGCAGCCAGATGCTGGCCCGTCGCTGAGATCACCGCGGCGAAGTGCGTGTCCTTATGCGTATCCACGCCGGCGATGACCGGCGCACTCGTCGTTCTCATGCTGTCCTCCTGCGTCCCATGGGGATCCGAATGGAGAGCATCGGCCGACAGGTCAGGCAACACGTTGACGAGGCCGGATATTGAATCGCGGTCACGCTCCTATCAGGCCATGAAGACCCGACCGACACCCCTAATCAGTTCCTGCGGACAGACAAATCCCTCAGAGGACAGTCCCGTCGATGGAGAAAGTCAGTGTAGGCAGTGGGTCATGCCCGCAGGAGCCACTTCAAGTATCAACGTGTAGTAGCGGCCTGAACCCGCCGGTCTCGAGCAAGCTCCTCGCGATGTAGTGG
>JBQGOU010000343.1:0-3454 GCA_052086865.1 Cellulomonadaceae bacterium | reverse complement strand
CTGTCTGCCAGCAGACCACGCCGTCCGGCCAGGTCAGAGCGGCTGCCATGAGCGGGGTGGCTCGCACCGCGGGGAACCTGGCGAGCCGCACCCCTCGGCCAGCCACCGGAGTCCACAGCCCGGTGCGCAGCCGATGACGGACCTGTGCGACTGTCATGCCAGCCGCGAGAGCCTGCGCGCGGGTGAAGACTCCCCACTGGCGATTGGCGATCTTCGGTTCCCAGTCCCTGGGAAAGGTCGTAGCCATGGGGCACCGTGGCACGCCGGTGCGCTCCCACGATGTCCGTCGAGATGTGGCCGTGGACGGCCCCGGCCGCGCGGCCCCTGTGGACAGCCGCCCCCACACCCCCGTGGATGACCCCCGGCCCGGCCCCCCGGCCCGGCCCCCGGCCCGGCCCCCGGCCGGGCGGCACCAGTTTTCTGGGGTCTCGGTGACGAATGGTGACCATCTGCGCAGAAAAGCTGGGGACCGGGCCTCGGGGGGCCCGGGGAACGGGGGCCCGGAGCGGGGGCTGGGGACCGGGGACCGGGCCTCGGGGGGCCCGGGAACGGGGGACCGGGGCGGGGCGCCGGGCGCGGGGCCGGGGTCGCTCGCTCAGCTGGCCGTCAGCGTCGGGGACTTCTCCATCCCGGACAGCCCGTTCCAGGCGAGGTTGACCAGGTGGGCGGCCACCTCGGTCTTCTCGAAGGTGCGCGCGTCCAGCCAGTGCTGCCCGGTCAGCGCGACCATGCCCACCAGCATCTGGGCGTAAATGGCGGAGAACTTGGGGTCCAGGCCCCGGCGCGTGAACTGCGCGCCGAGCAGGTGCTCGACCTGCATGGCCACGTCCCCGATCAGACTTGAGAACGTGCCCGTCGACTGGGCGACGGGGGAGTCGCGGACCAGGACGCGGAATCCGTCCTCGGAGCTCTCGATGTAGGTCAGCAGGGCCAGGGCGGTGCGCTCGACCAGCACTTTGGGGTGGCCGCCCGCCTCGAGCGCCCCCGTCAGCGCCGAGGTCAGCGCCTCCACCTCGCGGTCGACGACGACCGCGTAGACCCCCTCCTTGCCCCCGAAGTGCTCGTAGACGACCGGCTTCGACACGTTCGCCCGCGCCGCGATCTCCTCGATGCTGGTTCCTTCGAACCCCTTCTCGGCGAACAGCGTCCTGCTGACGCTCAGCAGCTGTTCGCGGCGCTCCTTTGCCGTCATCCGCGCTCGGGGAGCGCGCTTGCTCTCGGTGGCCATCCGCCCATCATGTCAGTGCGGTCGAGGAACTGGCGGGGAACCTGGCAGACTTGTCCCGGCGCGCCCGCACCGACGCCGTTTCTGCTGCCTCGATGGCCGCGGAGCGGGGTGCGGGACACGCGCCGATCCGCCTTGGTGTAACGGCAGCACGCCGGCCTTTGGAGCCGTGCAGTCCAGGTTCGAATCCTGGAGGCGGAGCACCGCCGCCGCGGCGGTAGAGTTGGCAGGGCGCCACGCGCCATGCGTCCGACCGACCCAGAGCTCACGGAGTCCATGTGACCACCGCCCGTCCCGCAGCCGTCGTCGTCCTCGCCGCAGGTGCCGGCACCCGGATGCGTTCGGCGACACCCAAGGTTCTGCACACCCTCGGTGGGCGCACCATCCTCGGCCACGCGCTCGCCGCCGCCCGCGGCGTCGAGCCCGAGCGGATCGCCGTCGTCGTCCGTCACGAACGCGACCTGGTCGTCGCCGAGGCGCTCGCCTGCGTCAGCGACGCCCTCATCGTCGACCAGGACGACGTTCCGGGAACGGGCCGGGCCGTGGAGTGCGCCCTCGGCGCCCTCGACGCCCAGGCCCAGGCCGCCGCTGCCGGGGCGGGCACGGGCGAGGGGCAGGTGCCCGACGGCGTCGACGGGCCGGTGGTCGTGCTCGCCGGGGACATCCCGCTGCTGGATGCGCAGACCCTCGGCGCCCTGCTCGACACGCACGTGCAGGACGCCAACGCGGTGACCGTGCTGACCACCGACGTCCCGGACCCGACCGGCTACGGCCGCATCGTGCGCGACCCGGGCGGCTCCGTCCTCGGCATCGTCGAGGACAAGGACGCCTCGAGCGAGCAGCGCCAGATCCAGGAGATCAACTCCTCGGTGTACGTGTTCGACGCGGGCGTGCTGCGCGGCGCGCTGGGCCGCCTCGACCGGGACAACGCCCAGGGCGAGGTCTACCTGACCGACGTGCTCGCCCTGGTGCGGGCGGACGGGCGCGGGGTCGGCGCCGTCAAGACGGACGACCCCTCGCTCGTCGAGGGCGTGAACGACCGTGCACAGCTCGCGGTGCTGCGCGCCGAGCTGAACGCGCGGGTGCTTGAGCGGCACATGCTCGCGGGCGTCACCATCGTGGACCCCGCCACCACCTGGATCGACGTCGACGTGGACCTGGCCCAGGACGTGACGATCCTGCCCGGGACCCAGCTGCACGGGGCAACCGTCGTCGGGCAGGGCGCCACCGTGGGCCCGGACACGACGCTGACCGACGTCGAGATCGGCCCCGGCGCGACGATTGTGCGGACGCACGGGTCGCTCGCCGTCATCGGCCCGAACGCCACCGTGGGCCCGTTCGCCTATCTGCGCCCCGGGGCGCGGCTGGAGGCCAAGGGCAAGATCGGGACGTTCGTCGAGGTCAAGAACGCCACGATCGGCGCCGGGTCCAAGGTTCCGCACCTGACCTACGTGGGCGACGCGACGATCGGGGAGGGTTCGAACATCGGCGCCGGATCGATCTTCGTCAACTACGACGGCGTCGAGAAGTTCCACAGCGAGGTCGGGTCCCAGGTGCGCACCGGGGCGAAGAACGCGTTCATCGCCCCCGTCCGCATCGGCGACGGCGCATACACGGGCGCCGGGACGGTGGTGCGCCGCGACGTGCCCCCCGGCGCGCTCGCGGTCAGCGCGGGCCCGCAGCGCACCATCGAGGGCTGGGTCGAACGCCGTCGGCCGGGCACTGCCTCCGCCGCGGCGGCTGAGCGTGCCCTGGCCGGTAACGGCGCACGCGCCGAGGTCCCCGCGGCCCCGGGGTCCGCGGCGCCCCCCGACACCCCCGCACCGGACACGCCCGCACCGGACACGCCTCCGGCGGGGCCCCGACTGAGCCCCCAGGCGCAGGCCGAGCGGGAGCGCGCCGGTCAAGCGCAGGCCGCTGTTCGCCCGACGCCGCCCCCTTCCGTCCCCGGTCAACTGAGCTGGGATGCCTTGCCCACCCCCCCTGAAGGAGACAGTGCACGATGACCGGGATCATCTCCCACGACGGTGAGAAGCGGCTCGTCCTCGTCTCCGGACGAGCGCACCCGGACCTTGCGCGTGAGGTGGCGGCGGAACTCGACATCGAGCTCGTGCACACCACGGCCTACGACTTCGCCAACGGCGAGATCTACGTGCGCTACGCGGAGTCGGTGCGCGGCGCGGACGTGTTCGTCCTGCAGAGCCACACTGCCCCCATCAACCAGTGGAT
>JBQGOU010000342.1:0-3512 GCA_052086865.1 Cellulomonadaceae bacterium | reverse complement strand
TGATGGCGCTCATCGGTTTTCCCCAGAGTTGCTCGGTGAAGTTCCCCGGGTCGCGGGGCTAGGTTAGCGGAGGTTGGTGCCGGTGGTGGCGCGGCGGATCTCTTCTGCGGCGGCGTGGTGGTTGCGGAGCCTGTAGGACGCGCCGTCGAGGGTGACGACGACGGAGCGGTGGAGGAGCCGGTCGAGCATGGCGGCGGCGACGGTGGTGTCGCCGAGGATCTCGCCCCAGGCGCCGACGGGCCTGTTCGTGGTGATCACGATCGAAGTCTTCAGGTAGCGCTGGTTGATGACTTGGAACAGGGCCGATGCCGCTTCGGCGGGCAGTGGGAGGTAGCCGAGCTCGTCGATGATCAGCAGGGTGGGGCCGGCAAAGAACCGCATCATGGTGGACCATTTGCCCTCGATGGCGGCGCGGTGGCAGCGGGCGGCGAGGTCTGCCGCGGAGGTGAAGTAGACCCGGTAGCCGGCGTTGACGGCGGCGTGGCCGAGACCGGTGGCGATGTGGGTTTTGCCCACTCCGGGCGGGCCGATGAGGAGCACGTTCGTCGCGGTCTCCAGGAACCGGCAGGTCCCCAACTCGTTCAGCAAGTTGGGGTCGATGCCGGAGGCGGCGTCGTGGTCGAAGTTGCTCAGCGTCGCTCCGGTGGGCAGGTTCGCGAACCGGAACCGGCCCGCGAGGCGACGTTTCTCGGTGGCACTGACCTCGATCGCCAGGAGCCGTTCCAGGGCGTGGGTGAGGGTCCAGTCCTCGGCCTGGGCTTGGTCCAGGATGCCGGGGAGGGCGTCGGCGGCGTCGGCGAGTTTCAGCTCGTCCAGGTGGCCCTTGAGCTGTTGATAGAGGCTCGCAGGGGTCGGGGCGGGTGAGGTGGTGGTCATGTCAGGGTGTTCCTGTTCTTCGCGGCCTGCTCATAGGCGGCCAGGTCGATCACGGTGGCAGTCGGGGCCGGCGGCCCGGTCAGGGCTTGGGCAGCTGCCAGTGCTGCTGGCCCGGGTGGGATGCGTTCCTTGCGGCGGTGGGGCCGTCCCGGCGGGGCCGAGGCCAGTGCGATGGTCTCCAGCGCAGTGACGTGCTGATCGGTGCGCTGGGTGATGCCCAGACCAGGCTCGGCCAGGCGGTGACGAGCAACTGCAGCGCCGGAGGTGGTGGCGATCTCGATGTGGTCCGCGCCGAGGTGCTGATGAACATTGACCGTGGCCATCGCGAGTTCGGGTGGGACGGAGTAGCGGTTGCCGCGCCAGTGGATCAGCGCCTGCCGCGAGACAGTCCGGTGTTCGGTCACCACTACCGGGAACGCCATCGGCGGCAGGGGCCGGAGCCGCTCTTGAGCACGCATCGCCGCCGCTGTGGTGGTCCCTGTCGGGCTCTCGCGGCGGCGGCCGTCCTGCCGGGCCGCGAACCTCTCAAGCGAGGTTTGGGCCTGCTCCGCGGTGATCTCATCGGGCAGGGTCCTCCACCAGCGTTGGGCGGCGGTGTGGTTGTTCTTCTCGACCACGCCCTTACGGTTCCCGGACCTGGGTCGGCAGGCGACGGCCTGGACTCCGTGGTGCTTCGCGAACGCGGAGAACATCGCGGTGAGGTCGCCGGTGGCGGGGTCCAGCACGGTCCGCATCCGATCAAACCGCCATACCCGGGTCAGTCCGCCCAGCAGGGTGAGGACGGTCGTCATCGCGGCCAGCAGGTGGGGCAGGTCCATTGAGGGCGCGATCGCGGCCCGCCAGATCCCGGAGTGGGCGAGTGACCCGACCAGCACATACGCCCCCTTCCGGGGGTAGCCCCACTGGACGGGTGCGTCGGGCAGTTCGAGCCAGTCGAACTGGGTCTCCTCCCCGGGCGGGTGCTCGATCACCGCGTTGGGGCGCTTGGTGACGTGGGCGCAGGCCTGGCAGGCCGGCCGCAGCGACCGGTCACGGATCTGCCGGGTCAGGGACTGGTAGGAGCCCGCGAACCCGAGCGGGCGCAGCTCGTCCAGCAGCGTCACCGCCCAGAGGTGGGGGTCCTCGATCAGCCGCGCGGTGACGTACTCGGTGAACGGCTCGAACACGTCCGGGGCGGCGCGTTTGCGGACCCCGGGCTCGCGATCACCGCGGAGGTAGGAACGGATGGTCTTGCGGTCATGGCCGGTGCGTCGGGCGATCTCGCTGATCGTGATTCCCTGCCGGTGCAGAGCGTGGATGTCCACGCTGCTCCTCTCTGAGAGCATGAGCGTTGGGCCTCCCTGGAAGGCTGGTGAGTGGTCAGAGACCACCAGCATCCAGGGAGGCCCGCCTCATGCGACGGAGCGACCCAGACTGGGGAATTTCGGTGAGCACAACTGGGGAATTTCAGCGAGCGTCATCACGGTCAGGTCCCCGCCAATGAGACGAGAGACCCAGGCCACGGCGCGATTCAGGCCCGCGGACGTCGTCGGGAACTGCTTGGCAGCGATTTGCTCGCCGGTGGCTGCAGTCAGGACCGCGAAACTGTGGTTGCGGGCATGGGTATCCACTCCGATGACGAACGGGCGAGTATGCGCGACGATGGCCATGGCGGTTCGTATTTCCTTCCAAGTCAGGACTGATGACGCGGCCGCTACGGGCCGGCGCGAGCCTGGATGGAAGTCACTTCGGGGCAATACTGTGATGAGTCACGACCTCGCCGAGAGGACGAGGACGGACAGTCTTCTGATCAAGCCATCGGAGTGGGCCGGGCGAGCGCCGGCCACCCCACGCCGGAGCCGGACATGTCCATCGAAACGCACCCGATGGGGGCGAATAGTTGTAAGAGCCACGGCCTCGGCGCGGAAGCAGCACGACGCTCACCCTGCCAGCCAGTTCCAGACCAGCCGCCCCAAGACTCACAGTAGTTGTAGTGGTGGTTCCAGACTCTGATCGCTTCGCGGCGCTGGTTCTCGAAGTCGTAGCGGCGGGCGTAGAGGCACTCGTCGCTCATCAGCCGTTGGTAGCGCTCGATCTTCCCGTTGTGGCGGGGTGTGTAGATCCTGGTGCGCTGGTGCCGGGAGATGAACGCGCTGGTCGAGCGGTTGAACGCCTTCGCGGTGTAGTTGCTGCCGTTGTCCGTGACCAGCCGCGTGATCCGCGTGATGCCGTGAGCAGCGAAGAACAGCCGGGCACGGTGGAAGAAGGCGATGGTCGTCGCGGCTTTCTCGTCCTCGAGGGCTTCGGTGTAGGCCAGGCAGGAGAAGCCGTCCTCCATGGAGTGGAGGTAGGTGTAGCCGACCTTCTGCTTGTGGGCACGCTTGCCGGCCAGGGCCTTCTCGCTGCCGCGGCCATGGGCCCACCAGCCGCCGCCATCGGGGATCTTCCCGACCTTCTTCACGTCCATGTGGACCATGTGGCCCGGGTAGCGGGCCATGATCTTCCCGGGCTTGCGGAGGTCCTCCCCGTCGGGGCTGATGTCCCGGATGCGATTCAGCCCGAGACGGTCCAGCCACCGCGTCACCGTGCGCACGCAGCACCGGAAACCCCGGGCGTCGGCGAGCTCCCGGGCGATCCTGTGCGCGGACCACTTATTG
>JBQGOU010000341.1:0-3515 GCA_052086865.1 Cellulomonadaceae bacterium | reverse complement strand
TTCTCCCCGACGTTCGACGGCGGGCCGGTCCGGTGACGACCTGAGATGATGGGGTCAGTGCATGTGGGGGCTCCGGCCCCGAACCGAAGGGAGTCCGACCATGACCGCAGCAGACCAGGCGACGTCGATCGCACCCGACCACGAAGTCAAGTCCTGGTTGACGGACATGGACGGGGTGTTGGTCCACGAGGGCTCCGCGCTGCCGGGGGCCTCGGACTTCATCCGCGCGCTGCGGACCAAGGACGTGCCGTTCCTGGTGCTGACCAACAACTCGATCTTCACGCGCCGCGACCTGCACGCACGGCTGCTGACCTCGGGGATCGACGTGCCCGAGGACGCGATCTGGACGTCCGCACTCGCCACCGCCCAGTTCCTGAGCACCCAGGTGCCCGGGGGCAGCGCGTACGCGATCGGGGAGGCGGGGCTGACGACCGCCCTGTACGAGGCCGGATACACGCTGACGGAGTCGGACCCGGACTACGTCGTGCTCGGGGAGACCCGCACCTACTCGTTCGAGGCCGTGACCAAGGCCGTCCGCCTCATCCTGGGTGGTTCCCGGTTCATCTGCACCAACCCGGACGCGACGGGTCCGAGCGCGGAAGGCCCGCTGCCCGCCACCGGCGCCGTCGCGGCTATGATCACTCGCGCCACGGGCCGCGACCCGTACTTCGTGGGAAAGCCCAACCCGATGATGTTCCGCTCGGCGCTCAACCGGATCGATGCGCACTCCGAGACGACGGTGATGATCGGCGACCGCATGGACACCGACGTCGTCGCGGGCATCGAGGCCGGTATGACGACCTACCTCGTGCTCACGGGCTCCACGGCGGCCAGCGAGGTCGACACCTTCCCGTTCCGCCCGAGCCACGTCGTGAACTCGATCGCGGACCTCGTCCCGCTGGTCTGAGCCGGGAGTAGGGTGCGAGTCCGGCCCGCAGCCGCCGTCGGGCCAGGCCCGCCGGGGACGAGGCGCGCGGCCTCGCCCCCGACGTCACTCAGAGCGCCTGGCGCCTGCGCGCGACGCGCAGCGCGCAGCCCAGGAGAACCAGCAGCACTGCTGCCAACGCCGTGCCCTCGGCGCCAACACCCGTGGCGGCCAGCGTTCCCGTCGCGGAGGTGCACTCGACGTCGCCACCGAGCGGGATGGTCACGGAGACGGGGTCGAGCACCTCGCCGGCCGAGTAGAAGCCCGCGAACGCCTGGGCCCCCGCGGCCGTGAGCGTGGCCGGCGCGCCGGTGTAGCTGACCGCCGACCCGTCCGCGGAGCGCTGGGCCGCGGAGAGGTTCACCGTCGCGAACGCGACACCGCCCAGGCTGAGGGACTCGCCCTCCATGGTCGTGCCGTTCACGTTCACCACAAGCGTGGCCGATCCGGGTCCGTTCAGGACGAGCCGGGGTGCGGACAGCGTGAGGTCGAGGATGCCCCCGTGCCCGGTGAAGGTCACCCCGCCCGAGAAGGCCACGCGCCCCTTGCCGGCGTCCACGTTGTAGGCGCCCGTGCCACCGGACCAGCGGAAGTCGTTGCCGACCTGGGCGGTGCCCGACGTCGAGATCGCGCCGTTCGCCACCGAACCGGTGACATAGCTGACGAAGCTGTCCTTCACGCCCCAGGTCAGGTTCGCGCCGGAGACCGACCGGGCGACACAGGTGGCCGCAGTCTCAGTTTCGGTGACCGCGGGGGTGAAGACGCCGACGGCCGAGGCCTCGGTCACAGTGAAGGCTTGCTCAACCAAGACGCCGCCAGCGGCCTCCACACGAAGCATGTGCTGCGTTGCGGGGAAGTCCGCCGGGACGGTCCAGGTGTAGAGAACGGACCCGTTCACATCCGCGGTCAGCGAACCGAGCGTCACAGGATCGGAATGCACCGCGGCGCTCACGCTCGTCCCGGGCTCGAGCCCGGTGACCTCGAACTGCGCGGTCTGCCCCTGGGAGATCGAGCCGTTCGTGAAGGCGCCGCCGAGCCGGACCGACGGCTTGCTCGCGGGCTTCTCGACGGGGGCACCGTAGGAGAAGCTCAGCGGCGAGGCCGCCTCACCCGCATATCGGGACCAGTCGCTGGGGGCGACCGAGTCCGCGATGGTGCCGGCGGGGTTCGTCCACGTCCACTCGCTGGCGGTCTGCGCGGGCTGACCACCGGGAACCGTGAAGCGCGCAATCACCACACGCTCGAGCGCGCCAACCCCGGCGGTGGACGAGGTCGAGGTGAGCGCCGAGACCTCGACGGCTGAGGCCGTAACGGTCACCCAGGGGTCCGCCAACGTAATGTCGAAACCGTGACGGTCGCTGACGAACCGCACCGTGCCCTGGTACCGGATCGTGCCGAGCCCAGTCGCCGTGTCGAAGTCGCCACCTGCAACCTGGGCGAAGGTGTACCGGCCTGCGGAGTCGGTGCCGGCGCCGTTCGTCGGAGTCGCCGAGCCCCCTGCTATGCCAACCAGATAGGTGTTCCAGGAGTCCTTGAAGGCCCACGCCAGCGAACCGGCAGCCGCGACAACGGACGGGTCCACCGGCTCCGGATCAACGGGGTCGACTGGGTCCACCGGCTCGGTGGGCTCGGGGTCCACCGGTGCGCTTGCCTTGAAAGTGATCGGCGCGCGAACGTCCAGGCTCCGGTCCGTCATCGAGCAGCCGTGCGCACAGAAGGTCGCCACGACATAGTTCTTGGTCGAGTCGAGCTCCCCGGCCTCAGCCACGATCTGCGTGGTGAAGGCACCGTCGCGGACCGTAACCGCCGGAACGAACTTCACCCCGATGAAGTCCGCCGCATTCGGAGCAGTACCCTCGGGCCACTTCGCGGAGTCCACCAGGCCCACGTAGACACCATCGGCACTCGCACTCGCGATCCCGTCCGCGTACCCCGAACCTGCCACCGCAAACGTGTTGGCGACCGTGGGGTCAACATCGGTACTCGGCGACACCGTCACGACCGGATCAACCGACGGCTCCTCCGGCTCCTCCGGCTCCGGCTCGGGGGCCACGTCCGCGAAGGTGATCGGAGTGAAGGTCTCGAACGGCGCGTACTTCGCGCCGCCACCCGGATACGTGTACACCCCGTAGGTACCCGACGCGGCCGCGTCGAGATCCTCGATGCTCAGCTGCGTCTCGAAAGTCCCGTCAGCGTTCAGCTCGATCGCACCAGCCGCAGCACCCCCGACGGTCGCGACGCTCTCCGCCGGCACCGCCCACTTGCTGTCGTGACCCGCTCGCGCCGAGCTCGGCGCACCCGCACTGGGCTGCCAGACATCCGCGAACTTCCCGAACACCACGTACGCACCGGTGAACTTGCCAGCCAACGGCGGACGCGTGCCGGACGTCTCCGGGTCCTTCGGCAGGAAGCCGGACCCACGCACCGTCACCGTCTCCCCTGCAGGATCGATCCCGGTCGTCTTCGACACCGTCACCGTCGGCGTCGGCAACTCCGGCTCCGGCTACGGCTCCACCTTCGACAGGGAGATCGTCAACGGGTCGAGGGTCGCCCCCGCCTCACGCAGGAAGAAGCTAGAACCCTCAAGTCG
>JBQGOU010000340.1:0-3521 GCA_052086865.1 Cellulomonadaceae bacterium | reverse complement strand
GCGGACTGTCACCGCCGGCTCGGATTTTCACCGACCCCGGAGCACGTGCTCTTCAGAACCAACAATGCCACAGCGGGCTGTGGCATTCCCAACCGGCGCGACGTTCAGTGCGTGTGCTGATCGGCCAGGCGGCGCAGGGCAGCGATCTCCGCGGCGGCGTCCTCGGCACCGAAGACGGCGGAGCCGGCGACGAAGACGTCGGCCCCGGCCTCGGCGGCGCGCTCGATCGTGGCGCGGGAGACGCCGCCGTCGACCTGCACCTGCACCTGCAGGCCGGCGGCCGAGATCGCCTGCCGGGTCCGGGCGATCTTGGGCAGGGTCCCCTCGATGAAGGACTGTCCGCCGAACCCGGGCTCGACGGTCATGATCAGCACCATGTCGAACTCGGGCAGCAGATCCAGCAGAGGTTCGATCGGCGTCGCGGGCCGCAGGGCGATCGCCGCGCGCGCGCCGGCCCTGCGGATCTCCCGGGCCAGGCGGACGGGGGCGGTTGCGGCCTCGACGTGGAAGGTGACGGATGCGGCGCCCGCCTCCGCGTAGGCAGGCGCCCACCTGTCGGGGTCCGCGATCATCAGGTGCGCGTCGACCGGGACCGGACTGGCGGTGACGAGGGCCTCGACCACGGGGAGCCCGATGGTGAGGTTGGGAACGAAGTGGTTGTCCATCACGTCCACGTGCGCGGCGTCCGCGCTGGCGATGAGGCCGAGGTCGTGCGCCAGGTTGGCGAAGTCCGCGGACAGGATGGAGGGGTTGATCTGTGCGCCCATGGCGTCAGCCTAGCGGCGTCGTCAGCGGGTGCGCCGCAGCAGGCACAGGTACATCGCGTCGGTGCCGTGCACGTGCGGCCACAGCTGGACGCCGTGGCCACCCCCGCTCGGTGGTGGGTCCAGATGCGGGGCGACGGTGCGCAGCACGGCCCCGGTGTCGAGGGCAGCCACGTCCGAACGGCGCTGCAGGAGGTCGGCGACGACCATCTCGGTCTCGGCCAGGTGGGGCGAGCAGGTCACGTAGGCGACCACCCCGCCGGGACGCACGGCGCCGACGGCGGACTCGAGCAGGTCGCGCTGCAGCTCGGTCAGCTGCGCGACATCGGCGGGCGTGCGCCGCCAACGGGACTCCGGGCGCCGGCGCAGAGCGCCCAGGCCCGTGCACGGGGCATCCACGAGCACCCGGTCGTACGCCGCGGGCTCCGCAGCGCCCACGAGCCGCCCGTCACCCGTGCGAACCTCCTCGACGGCGTCGGCGGGCACGGCCGCCAGCGACCGTTCGACGAGCGCGGCGCGGTGCGGTGCGACCTCGTTCGCGACCACGCGTGCGCGACGCTCGCCGGCGACCGCGGCGAGCAGCGCCGCCTTGCCTCCGGGGCCGGCGCACAGGTCGAGCCAGCGCTCGTCGCCCCCCGGACGGCCGTTCGGCTCGAGCGGGACGGCCGTGAGCGCGAGCGTGACGAGCTGGCTGCCCTCGTCCTGCACCCCTGCGGCTCCCGCTCGCACCGCCGGGATCCGCCCCGGGTCGGTTCCGGAGAGCACACCGGCGGTCGGGGCGAAGCGGGCGGGCCGCACCGACGCCGCGCCGTGCGTCAGGTGGGTCACCTCCTCGTTGAGCTCGGCGACGCTGACCAGACCGGGCCGGGCCACGAGGGTGACCGCGGGGGCAGTGTTGTCCGCGGCGAGCAGATCCTCAAGCTCGCCGGCGTCGCGGCCGTGGCCGGTGAGCGCGTCGCGCAGGGCGCGAGCGATCCAGCCGGGGTGGCTGCCGGCCAGCGCCAACCGTTCCACCGGGTCGGGCTCGTCCGCGGTGATCTCGGCGAGCCAGTCCTCGAGCGGGCGGCGTGAGACTGCGCGCAGCACGGCGTTCACGAACTGGGCGCTACCGGACCCGACGGCCTGGCGAGCCAGGCCCACGGTTTCGGACACCGCGGCGTGCGCGGGCACCCGCATGCCCAGCAGCTGGTGCGCGCCCAGGCGCAGCAGGTCCAGCACGGGCGGGTCGAGCTGGTCCAGCGGCCGGTTCACGCACCGCGCGAGGACGGCGTCGTATCGGCCACGCAGGCGCAGGGTGCCGTAGGCGAGCTCCGTCGCGAAGGCGGCGTCACGCCCGTGCAGATCGGCCCGGCCGACTGCCGGGGGCAGCACCAGGTTCGCATAGGCGTCCTGCTCGTCCACCTCCCGCAGCACCTCGAACGCCACCTCGCGTGCACGATCGGTGCCGTGGCGGCGCTGCGACGGCGCCTGGGCGCTGCGGGCACCGGGACGGCGGACCGCCCCCCGCTGGCGGCCGGCGGCATTGCGACGCTGCTCGCTCATGCGCCGGCCTCCCGCGTGCCGTCGCCCGGCTCGTGGTTCGCGCCGAGCACCGTGGCGGGCCCGAGGCGCGCGCCGCGCGCCCAGTCCGCGGCGGGCATCGCCCGCCGCCCGGCGGGGGCGACCAGCCCCAGCTCGACGGGCTGGGAGCCGGTGCCCACGAGCACCCGTCTCTTCTCCACCACCACCTGGCCGGGGGGGACCCGTTCGGCGTCCTGGCGCACCCGCACGGGGCCAACGCCCAGCCGTTCGCCGTCGGACAGCGTGGTCCAGGCGCCGGGCGCCGGGGTGCAGCCCCGCACGCGGCGGTCCACCGCCAGGGCCGGGTCCGCCCAGCGCACGCGGGCGTCCGTCACCCCCACCTTGGGTGCGAGGCTGATCCCCTCGGCCGGCTGGGGCACCGGGGAGAGGCGACCGTCCGCCACGCCGTCCATGGTCGCGACCATCAGCGGTGCCCCCGCACCGGCGAGTCGCCCGAGCAGGTCTCCGGCCGTGTCGTGCGGGCGGACGGTCTCCGTCAGGGTTCCGTAGACTGGGCCGGCATCGAGCTCGGGGACGATCTGGAACGTGGTGGCACCGGTGACCTCGTCCCCCGCCATGATCGCGCGCTGCACGGGAGCCGCGCCGCGCCAGGCCGGCAGGAGGGAGAAGTGCAGGTTCACCCAGCCGTGCCGAGGCAGCGCCAGGACCTCGGGGCGCAGGATCTGCCCGTAGGCGACGACGGCTGCGCAGTCCAGGTCGAGCTCATGCAGCGCGTCGACGGTCTCCGGGTCCCGCGGCCGGCCGGTGAGCACCGGCAGGCCAAGCTCCTCGGCGCGCCGGCGCACCGGGCTCGGCGTCGTCCGCCTGCCCCGTCCGGACGGCGCGTCCGCGCGGGTGAGAACCGCGACGACCTCGTGGGGCGAGGCGAGCAGGGCGTCGAGGGTGGGGACGGCGACCTCGGGGGTGCCGGCGAACAACAGGCGCATGACATCCGATCCTAGGCGTTCGCGGACACCTCAGAGCCCCGGCATCGCCTCCCGCAGCCGGGAGTCGGCGTCCTGTAGCGCCTGGGCGTACAGAACCGCTCCGGCCTGGTCGGGGTGGATGCCGTCGGCGGCGAGGTCCTCGGTGTGCTGCTGGATGGTGCCCGCCCAGTCGGCGAGGACGACGTTGGGGTGGGCCGCCGCTGCATCTGCGAGGACGGTGTTGGTCGGACCGATCCAGCTGCGGCTGCCG
>JBQGOU010000339.1:0-3541 GCA_052086865.1 Cellulomonadaceae bacterium | reverse complement strand
GCGCGAAGGCCCGGTTCGACGCGGCCCTCTTGAGCATGGCCTCGCGACGCTTCACCGCGGCACCGCGGCCGTTGGACGCAGCCAGGAACTCGGTCCTCAGCCGCTCGGTCATCGACTTCTCGCGACGCGCGCGGGAGAAGTCGGTGAGCCAGCGCAGCGCCAGGGTCGTGGCACGCGTCGGACGCACCTCGACAGGCACCTGGTAGGTCGCGCCACCCACGCGGCGCGAACGCACCTCGAGGGCGGGGCGGACGTTGTCCAGCGCGCGCTTGAGGACGACGACGGGGTCGCCGTCCGTCTTGGCGCGCACGCCCTCGAGGGCGCCGTAGACGATCGCCTCGGCGGTCGACTTCTTGCCGTCCAGGAGGACCTTGTTGATCAGCTGGGTGACGACGGGCGATCCGTAGACCGGGTCGACGACGAGCGGCCGCTTCGGGGCCGGGCCCTTACGAGGCATCAGCTCTTCTCCTTCTTCGCGCCGTAACGGCTGCGAGCCTGCTTGCGACCCTTGACACCCTGGGTGTCGAGCGCGCCGCGAACGATCTTGTAGCGCACACCGGGCAGGTCCTTCACTCGGCCACCGCGCACGAGCACGATGGAGTGCTCCTGCAGGTTGTGACCGACACCCGGGATGTACGCCGTAACCTCGATCTGGCTGGACAGGCGCACACGGGCGACCTTGCGCAGTGCCGAGTTCGGCTTCTTGGGGGTGGTGGTGTAGACGCGGGTGCACACACCGCGGCGCTGCGGGGAGCCCTTGAGGGCCGGGGTCTTCGACTTCCCGACCTTGGACGTCCGCCCCTTGCGGACGAGCTGCTGAATGGTGGGCACTACGTCTCCGTGTCTCTCGAGCCTGCCGAGGCGTGGCCTCGGCTCGGTGTCAGTGTCTGTACGTTCGTGCCGCGGGCAGCGGCGTCGAACCCGTCCGCGCGCGTTGCGCGAACTACGCCACTTACCACCGGCTCGATGGTCCGGTCGCAGCCCTGATCCAAGCGGCGTGCTCCCGGAATACCCCTACGGCCGCCGATTCGCTCGTCTGACCGTCTCCGGCGCGAGCGTATGCCCGACGGCACGGGCACGATGTGCAACATTACCGTCTCGCCCGCGGCGCGTCAACGCGACGTCGGGCTGTCTCCGCCCTCGGTCCGGGACGTGCGTAGCATGAGCCTATGCGTATCGCTCTCGTCCTGGGCTCCGGCGGAGCACGTGGCTATGCCCACATGGGCGCGGTGGCGGAGCTGACGGCCCGGGGGCACGAGGTCGTGACCATCGCGGGCACGTCGATGGGGGCGCTCGTCGGCGGCCTGGTCGCGGCCGGCAAGCTCGACGAGTTCGACCGCTGGGCGCGATCCCTGACGCAGCGCTCCGTCCTGCGCCTCCTGGACCCCACCGTCATCGGGCCCGGGATGATCCGTGCCGACCGCGTCGTGGGCGAGGTCTCGCGCATGCTCGACGGCGCACGCATCGAGGACCTGCCCCTGCCCTTCACGGCCGTGGCCACGGACCTCACCCACCGGCGCGAGGTGTGGTTCCAGCGCGGCCCGCTCGACATCGCGATCCGCGCGTCGATCGCGATCCCGAGCGTGATCACGCCGGTGCTGCTGCACGGCCGGCTGCTCGTCGACGGCGGCCTGACCAATCCCGTGCCCATCGAGCCCACCATCGCCGTTCCCTCGGATGTGACGATCGCTGTGTCGCTCTCCGGGCGCCCGCTCGCCGATCCGGTCGCGGCGCAGACGCAGGACGCGGCTCGGGCGCAGGGCGTGGCACGGGGCTCCGCCGTCGGCACACCGACGGTCGAGTCCTCGGACCCGGAGTCGACGTCGGCCCTGCTGTCCGCCTGGGAGGGGCTGGGCCACGCCGCGGCCGGCGCCGCGGGCGCCGCACGACGCCTGACGGGCACTGCGGCCGACGCCCTGGCCACCGCGCCACTGGTGCGCCGGCTCGCCTCCCGGTTCGTCCAGGGCGACGAGACCGAGGCGGGCGGGCGCGCCGTCCCCGAGTTCTCGACCTTGCCCCCGGACGTCAAGCTCTCGGAGGTGGTCACCAGCTCGCTCGACACGATGCAGTCGATGATCGAGCGCTACCGGCTCGCGGCCAACCCTCCCGATGTCCTCGTCGAGGTACCCGTCAACCTCTGCTCGACGTACGACTTCCACAAAGCCGCCTACGTGTCCGACGTCGGGCGCCGGCTCACGGCCGAAGCCCTGGACGCCGCCGGCCTCTGAGCGCGCACCGCGCCACCTGACCGCGTACCGCGCCTCCTGGGCGTGAGGTCGCCGCCCTGGGCGTGAGGTCGCCGCCCTGGGCTGGCGACGTCACACGGGGCTGGCGACCTCGAGCGACGCCGCGGGACCTTAGCCGTTGAGGTAGGGGCGCGGGGTCAGTCGGGCACGGACGCCGTCGGGAACATACGGCATCACGAGTGCCAGCAGGCGACCAGGACTGCGAAGGTCGTCGTTGACGATCCGCTCCATGTGGCTCCCGGTGTCCTCGATCACTCGCTCCCGGCGACGCTCCTGCACGACCGCATCCGTGGCCGGGCCGTTGATCGTGTACTTTGCCTCGCCGTCGTACTCGAGCAGCAGCCGCCACTGCGGCCAACCGAGATCGCTCCAGAAGTCGCCGATCGCCGTCCGGGTCAGCACCTGGGTCTCCGGTGCGGGCAGCCCTGCCCGCAGGAGCTCGAATCGCACCCGGGTCTCCTGCGGCGACTCTGCCCCCGAGTCCGCCACCGCGATCACTTCCCGCGCCCTCGCGATCCCGCGGAACCCCGCCATTGCCTCGACCAGGTCCTGGCACACCGCCGGATCGGCCTCACAGTGCAGACCCGCGTCGGCCAGGACGAGCCCCTGGCGGGGCGGCAGGGCCCGCCCGCAGTCGACCATCGTCCGTTCGAGAGTCGTCACCGGCATGCCGTGCAGCGTCGTGACGTGATCCTTGGGCAGGTCGGCAACATGGCGGGTGATCTGCCGGCTGCGGTTCGCATTGGGCCGGGCTCGCTGGGTGACGTGAACCTGCAGGGAGGTCCCGACCGTTGGCAGCCCCCACAGCAGTGCCGCCGACTCGTGGCTGAAGACCAGGTCGCAGTCCGACGCGGCGAACAGCGCGCTGATGCGGCCGAGCAGAAACGCCCTGCGCTGCGACCGACGGTCCGCAGCGCCGTCCACGGCCATGTAGACGCCACGCCACACCCGGGTCCAGGCACCGGAACGAAGCTGAGCATCGACCAGCTGCCGAGGATGCTCGCGGCTCAGGAACAGCCGGGGCAGCACGACCTGCTGCTTCTGGACCGGGGAGGTGGCACCAGCACGCTTGGGCATGTGGAGATCCTGACCCGTCCGGGCCGCCGTCGTCTCAGTGACCGCCACGACCTGTGGACAACCCAGCGGCGGCGTCCGGCCCGGCCCGGCCATGGGCGAGCCGACGTCGGACACGGCTGGTCGACGTCGGGCGGGATGGCGCTGAGGTCGGGCGGGATGGGTCGACGTCGGGCGGGATGGCGCTGAGGTCGCCATCTGGGCGTGAGGTCGCCACCCCG
>JBQGOU010000338.1:0-3546 GCA_052086865.1 Cellulomonadaceae bacterium | reverse complement strand
CCTGACTCCGGACTCGCGCCACCTCGTCCCGGACACGCGCTGGTTCCCCCAGCGCAACACCGCGACGTACGCCGTGCAGGCGCTGCTGGCGGGCCCGTCCACCTGGTTGCAGGACTCCGTGGTCTCCGGGGTTCCGGTCGGCACCGACCTCGAGGTCGACGCCGTGTCGGTGGACTCCAGCGGGGTGGCCCGGGTGGACCTGTCCTCGGCCGTGCTGCAGTCCAGCGAGACCCAGCGCGGCCAGCTCAAGGCCCAGCTCGAGACCACGCTGCTGCGTATTGCGGGCATCCGCGCGGTGGACCTGCTCGCCGCCGGGGTGCCCCTGAGCGTCACTGAACCGATCACCCCGGAGCGGGACCCGATGCCCGCCGTCGCCCCGATCGCCCTCGTCGAGGGCGAGGTGGTCGAGCTCGTCGGCCAGCAGCCCCAGCCAATCTCCGGCCTGGCCTCCGTGGCGGACGCCGATGTCACGGCGCTGGCACGCGGCGACGCCGACGGCGTGGTGTACCTGCGCCTGGGCACCGACCGGATCGCCACGCTGGCTCCCGGCCAGAACTCACCGGCGACGCTGTTCACGGGCACCGACCTCGTGGCGCCCTCGGTGGACCGCTACGGCTGGGTGTGGACGGGGGAGCGCACGGGCACCCTGCACACCGTGCGCGGATCCGAGGAGGTGACCGTGGCAGCCGACTGGCTCGAGGGCCAGGAGATCGTCGCCCTACGAGTCTCGCGCGACGGCACGCGCCTCGCGGTCGTCTCGCGGGCCGCCGGGGCGGTGCAGATCGACGTCGTCGGGGTGGTGCGGGACGACCGAGGCGCGCCGCAGCGCGTCTCGGAGCAGACGTCGGTGGGCGCAAGCCTGCTCGAGGCGACGCAGGTGGTGTGGGTCGACGAGGCCACGCTTGCGGTGCTCGGCCGCAGCACCGGGTCCGGCCCGACGACGGTGCACACCGTGCCGCTGGGCGGGCGCACCGAGGCGTTGTCGCCGATCGAGGGGGCGGTGTCGATCGCCTCGGGCCGCGGCCTGCGGTCCATCTACGTCGAGACGGACACCGGCCAGCTGTTCACCCGCGGATCCACCGGAATCGGCTGGGTTCCGGCGGCCGAGAACGTCGCCGACTTCACCTACTCCGGCTGAGGCCCGGCTATCCCGGCTGGGGCTCCGGCGCGACCACAGCCGCGCGCCGTGCGGCGCCGTGCACCGTGCGCGTCGCGGGGGTGGTGGTGGCGCCCCCGGCACCGCACCCTGGGCGGATGGTCCGCCTCACCGCCGTCGGCCGCCTGATCCAGGACGCCGGCGGTCTCGTCCTGCCCCGCTCCTGCCCCGGGTGCGGGCTGCTCGACGTCGCCGTCTGCGGCCCCTGCCTGCGCAGCTTCGCGCCGCCGCCGCAGCGGGTCGAGTGCGCCGCGCCGCGTCTGGACCGTCTGGACGGGCGCCCCGTGCTGCCGGTGTGGGCGCTGACCGCCTATCGCGGCACCGCGCGCGAGCTTCTTGTGTCGTGGAAGGACCGCGGCTGCGTCGACCTCACCGGTCCGCTGGCGCTGCTCGCCGCCCGGGCCGCGCGCACCCTGGCGCCGGCCCTGGGCGCCGTCCCGGCGCCGGTGCCGCCCGCGCCGTTGCTGGTCGTGCCCATGCCGTCGCGGCCGAGCGCACGGCGCCGGCGAGGTCAGGACCTGGTGCGCGAGGTCGCCGTCGGGGTGGCCGATGAGCTCACGCTCGCCGGTCTGCCGGCCGCGGCGGCGGCCGCGCTGTCACTGGGGCGTCGCGCCAGGGACCAGACGTCCGTCACCGGGCGCCAGCGCGGCCTGAACGTGGCCGGCGCCATGCGGGTCCGGCGCGGTTCGCGCCGTCTCGAGGGCGCGCGGTGCCTGCTGGTCGACGACATCGTGACGACCGGAGCCACCCTCGCGCGGGCGGAGTCGGCCCTGGGTGCGCGAGGCGCCGTCGTGCTCGGTGCGCTCGTCCTGGCCGCCACGCCTTCGCCACGCGAGACGCAGCCCGTGAGACCGACGTGACAGGCCGCGGAGCGCTAGGCTGAGCAGGAACCGGAGCCACGGGCCGAACGTGCCGGATCGACCGCACGACGGTGTGGCGGGGAAGGGAGGTGATCAGCCCTCGGGAGTCCGCGAGGACCCCCTTCCCCTGACCATCCGGGGCGGTACGGACCGCCCTGAGCACCCTGTGGAGGATCACATGGAGATCGCCATCGTCGGACGGCACACCGAGGTTCCGGAGCGTTTCCGCCGGCACGTCGAGCAGAAGCTGGCCAAGGTCTCACAGCTCGCGCCCCGCGCGCAGCGCATCGACGTCGAGGTGACGCACGAGAACAACCCGCGCCTGGCCGAGGTCAGCGAGCGGATCGAGCTCACCGTCCGTGACAAGGGACCGGTGATCCGCGCCGAGGCAGCCGCCAGCGACCAGTTCGCAGCACTCGACCTCGCAAGCGCGAAGCTGCTTGAACGGCTGCGCCGGTCGCGTGACCGGCGCAAGACCCACCGCGGCAACACGATCCTCGAACCCGTCGACGTGCGCCCGTTCACCCCGGAGGCGCCCGCTCCCGAGCCGGAGCCCGTTGCCCCCGCACCCGGTGAGGCGATCGAGAAGGTGCTCGGTGACTCGCCCGTCGTGATCCGGCACAAGGTCCACTCCGCACGCCCGATGACGATCGACGACGCGCTCTACGAGATGGAGCTCGTCGGCCACGACTTCTTCCTCTTCGTCAACGCCGAGACGGGCAGGCCCTCCGCCGTCTACCGCCGGCACGGATGGAGCTACGGCGTGCTCGAGCTCGCCGTCGACGACGCTCTGGTCGAGGCTCCCGCAGGAAGCTGAGCGAACGACGGGCCCGGCGGCACACGCCGCCGGGCCCGTCTGTGTCGCGGCTCGGCGCGATCTGTTGCCCATCTCGCATACGATGGGGAGTTGTGCGTGCCGTTTCGGTGACGTGCGCTGACATCCAACGAGTCGGGAGTGCTGCGTGCCTGCGATCCTCGAGAAGGTCCTCCGCTTCGGCGAGGGCCGGATCCTGAAGAAGCTGTCCGCCATCGCCAAGCAGGTCGATGCGCTGGAGGAGAGCTTCATCGAGTACACCGACGAAGAGCTGCGTGAGGAGACGGACCGCTTCCGGGCCCGCCTCGCCGAGGGCGAGACGCTGGACGACCTGCTCCCCGAGGCGTTCGCCACCGTGCGCGAGGCCGCGCGGCGCACCCTGGGCCAGCGGCACTTCGACGTGCAGATGATGGGCGGCGCGGCGCTGCACCTGGGCAACATCGCCGAGATGAAGACCGGTGAGGGCAAGACCCTCGTGGCGACCCTGCCCGCCTATCTGAACGCACTGTCCGGCAAGGGCGTGCACGTGGTCACGGTCAACGACTACCTCGCGCAGTACCAGAGCGAGCTGATGGGCCGCGTCTTCCGTTTCCTCGGCATGAGCACCGGGTGCATCCTCAGCGGGCTGACCCCCGAGCAGCGCCGCCAGCAGTACGCCGCGGACATCACCTACGGGACGAACAACGAGTTCGGCTTCGACTACCTGCGCGACAACA
>JBQGOU010000337.1:0-3550 GCA_052086865.1 Cellulomonadaceae bacterium | reverse complement strand
GGACGGCGACGTCGAGGGCGGGGGAGTCGCGGATGTCGTCACTGTCGGGCTTGAAGGCGAGGCCGAGCACCGTCACGCGGTGTCCAAACACCTGTCCGTCGAACGAATCGACGACGAGGTCGACGACGCGTTGCCGGCGGCGGAGGTTGATCTCATCGACCTGCTTCAGGAACGCGACGGATTCGCCTTTGCCGAGTTCTTCGGCGCGGGCGGTGAAGGCACGGATGTCTTTGGGGAGGCATCCGCCGCCGAAGCCGACGCCGGCGTTGAGGAACTTCCGGCCGATTCTCTCGTCGTGTCCGATCGCGTCGGCGAGCTGGGTGACGTCTGCTCCGGTGACCTCGCTGATTTCGGCCATCGCGTTGATGAAGCTGATCTTCGTGGCCAGGAAACTGTTCGCGGCGACTTTCACGAGTTCCGCGGTGGGCTGATTCGTGACCAGGCGGGGCGTGCCGCGATCGAGGATCGTGGCGTACACGGCATCGAGGGTGGCGGTGTCTTCGTCGCGGGTGGCGTCGGTGACGCCGTAGACGAGCCGGTCGGGGTCGACGGTGTCTTTCACGGCGAAGCCTTCGCGGAGGAACTCCGGGTTCCACGCCAACCGCACGCCTTCGCGGGCGGCGAGTTGCGTCAGTCGGGCGGCGGTGCCGACGGGGACGGTGGATTTGCCGGCGATGAGGGAACCGGGTTTGGCGTGTTCGAGGATGCCGGTGGTGGCGGCGTCGACGTAGGTCATGTCGGCGCCCTGGGCGCCGGCGCGCTGGGGGGTGCCGACGCCGATGAAGTGGACTTCGGCGTCGGCGAGGTCGGCGTAGTCGGTGGAGAACGTCAGCCGGCCGGAAGCGAGGCCGGTTCGGAGGATCTCGTCGAGTCCGGGCTCGTAGAAGGGGGTTTCCCCGGCGGAGAGCTTCGCGATCTTGGCCTGGTCGACGTCGATGCCGACGACGGTGTGGCCGAGGGACGCCATCGAGGCGGCATGGACCGCACCGAGGTACCCACAACCAATGACGCTCAACTTCATATCCGCAGTCCTCAATCTTTCCGAACGGAGCAGTAGACGAAGTTACATTCCATCACGTCATGAGTAGTAGCCGGGTGAACGGTGCGGTCGTGCGCGAACCACATGGCAGAACTGCGGGTGCCGTGGCGTCAGCTTGAACCGTCCGGGGTTTGATGCCGCTTCCTTTTGAGTTGAAAGGATGTCGTCATGCCGAAGAAGATCGATCCCCAGGTGCGTGAGCGAGCCGTCAGGCTCGTGCTCGAGCACCGCGCCGAGTATCCGTCGAACGCGCAGGCCGTCGCGGCCGTGGCCCGTCAGGAAGGCGTCGGTGCCGAGTCTCTGCGGCGCTGGGTGATCCAGGCCGAGATCGACGCGGGCGACCGCGACGGGCAGACCAGCGAGGAGGCTGCGGAGATCAAGCGCCTCAAGGCCGAGAATCGGCGACTGCGCGAAGACGTGGCGATCTTGAAAGCAGCGACGACTTTCTTCGCGGGGGAACTCGACCCCCGCAACCGATGATCATGGGCTTCGTCGATCAGATGCGCGCCGAGGGACACGCAGTCGAGTCGATCATTCGCGTCCTGCGCGAGCAGGGCGTGAAGATCGCTGCAAGGACCTACCGGGCCTGGACCAAGCCCCGCATCGCCACGAGGACGATCACCGACGCGATGGTCGTCGATGCCGTCCGCGACGCCGCTTGGACCGAGACCGTCGATGCCGCGGGTGTCGTGCGTCGGAAGATGACCCCGGAAGGCCTCTACGGGCGTAAGAAGATGACCGCGTTGATCCGTCGGACCTTACTGCCGGACGCCTCGCGCGGCGCGGTCGATCGGGCGATGCGCCTGCTCGGCCTCGCGGGCATCACACGGGCGAAAGCGATCCGCACCACGCTCCCGTCCAAGGACGGCGTCCGCGCCAGTGACCTGCTGAACCGCGACTTCACCGCGCCGCGGCCGGACCACACCTGGGTGACCGACTTCACCTATGTCCGTTCCTGGGCGGGCTGGGTGTATGTCGCGTTCATCCTCGATGTCTTCTCCCAACGCATCGTCGCCTGGCACGCGCAGACCACCAAGCACGTCGACCTCGTGACGACCCCGCTGCGGATGGCGCTCTGGGAACGCGACCGTCAAGGACACCCCGTGGGGCCGGACCAGCTCCGAGCGCACTCCGATGCGGGATCTCAAGGCGAATTCAACTGGTCGTCGCAACACCTTAATCGTGGAGGTGTTCAGCGATGGCGACGAAGTACTGGTTTGCGAAGACGAGCGAGATGCCGGAAGGTGCTCGACGCCAGTGGCGTGCCGATCGAGCGTTGCGGCCGCCGATGCGGTCGCCCGGGCGGCCTGAGCCCTCGCGGGCGGTGCAGCGGCAGTTCTGGCGTCTGATTGCGACGGGCATCAATTCGGCCGAGGCAGCTTTGCGGGTGGGCGTGTCTGTGCCAGTTGGGAGCCGTTGGTTTCGCCACGCTGGCGGCATGCCACCGATCTCATTGGCCGAGCCGACCGGCCGCTACCTGTCCTTCGAGGAGCGCGAGGAGATCGCGCTGCTGCGCGCGAAGCAGGTCGGGGTGCGTGAGATCGCACGCAGGGTCGGCCGTGACCCGGGACCGGTCTCTCGCGAGCTGCGCCGCAACGCGGCCACGCGCAGTGGGACGCTGGAGTACCGGGCGTTGGTGGCGCAGTGGAAGGCTCAGCAGGCGGCGAAGCGACCGAAGGCGGCGCGGCTCGCGACCAACGACAGGCTGCGTGAGTACGTCTAGGAGCGTCTCGCCGGCAGTATCCGCAGTCCGGACGGCAGGATCGTCGTCGGGCCGGAACCACCGACATGGAAGGGGCTGAACAGGCCGCATCGGCAGGATCGGCGGTGGGTGACCGCGTGGAGTCCGGAGCAGATCTCGCGCCGTTTGAAGGTCGACTTCCCGGATGATGAGTCCATGCGCATCAGCCACGAGGCGATCTATCAGTCGCTGTTCATCCAGGGTCGGGGTGCGCTCAAGCGTGAGCTCGTCACTTGCCTGCGAACAGGCCGCGCACTCCGGCGACCACGAGCTCGAGTGCGGAACCGGCCGCAAGGGCATGTCACCGCGGATGTCGTATTCTCCGAACGTCCTGCGGAGGCCGCGGACCGCGCCGTCCCCGGGCATTGGGAGGGCGACCTGATCATCGGCACGGGCCGGTCGGCGATCGGCACGATCGTCGAGCGCAAGAGCCGCTCGACCCTGCTGGTGCATCTGCCACGACTGGAAGGCTATGGCGAGATTTTGCCCGTCAAGAACGGTCCCGCGTTGGGCGGGTATGGCGCTGTCGCGATGAACGCCGCGCTGAGCCTGTCAATGACGAAGCTTCCAGAACAGCTCCGCAAGACACTCACCTGGGACCGCGGCAAGGAGCTCTCCGCGCACGCTCAGTTCGCGCTCGATACGGGAACGAAGGTGTTCTTCGCCGACCCCCACTCGCCCTGGCAGCGGCCGACGAACGAGAACACCAACGGGTTGCTGGAGTGGACCCCGAAAGTTGGACTCGGAATCAAAATCCTACGGGCTTGGCA
>JBQGOU010000336.1:0-3557 GCA_052086865.1 Cellulomonadaceae bacterium | reverse complement strand
GTAGCCCTCGTCCTCCAGGATTGCGGCCCACAGGTACGAGGCGGCGATGCCCTCGTCCCAGCCGGAGGGGATGCCGATGGAGACGTTCTTGTCATCGGCCCCCGAACCGCCGTCGTCGGAGCCGCAGGCAGCCAGGCCGAGGCCGAGGGCGAGTGCGGCGGTTGCGGCGGCCGCCCGGCGGCCGGTGAACGTGCGTCGTGCGTGAGTCATTCTTTCCTTCCTTGCGGGAGCGCTCGGTGCGTCCCCATGGGGTTGGGTGGTGGGATTCAGACGTTTGTGGCGGCCAGCGCCTTGGCCACGGGGGAGCGCGCGCTGAGCGCGGAGGTCACGCGGTCCAGGAAGATCGCGAGGATGACCACGGACAACCCGGCCTCGAAGCCCAGGCCGACGTCGATGCGCTGCAGTCCGGCGACCACCTGACCGCCGAGCCCGCCGGCGCCGGCGAGGCCGGCCATGACGACCATGGACAGCGAGAGCATGATCACCTGGTTGACCCCGGCCATGATGGTCGGCAGGGCCAGCGGCACCTGGATCTGGCGCAGGATGCGACGGTCGCTCGCGCCGAAGGCCTTGCCCGCCTCGACGACCTCCTTGTCCACCTGCCGGATGCCCAGCTCGGTGAACCGTGCCCCTGGCGCAAGCGCGAAGATGATCGACGCGACGATGCCGGGCACGGGCCCGGACAGGAAGATCACGACGGTCGGGATCAGGTAGACGAAGGCGGGCATCGTCTGCATGAAGTCGAGGATCGGCCGCAGGACGTTCGAGACCGTCCGGTTGCGCGCGGCCCAGATCCCCAGCGGGATCCCGCCGAGGAGTGCGATCACGGTGGAGACGATCACGAGGGAGAGGGTGTCCATGGCGTTGCCCCACTGGCCCACGCCCGCGATGAGCGTGAACCCGACCAGGGATCCGAGGGCGAGCTTCCAGCCCTTGGCGAGCAGGGCGAGGCTCGAGAGGACGAGGGCCACCAGCCACATCGGCGGGCTCGACAGCACCCAGTCGAGCCCGTCGTAGCAGCTCAGCAGCACGGTCTTGATCACGGCGAAGAGCCCGGAGAATGTGCTGGTCAACCAGTCGACGGCGGAGTCGGCCCACTGGCCGACCGGGATGCGGGGAACGAGGGTGTCGCTCATGACGGGGCTCCTTCCGTCGCGACGTCGTCCCCGACGGCGGCGTCGTAGGGGTTCGCATCATCCGGGGAGTCGGGCGTGCGCGGCGTCACCGCGCTCTTGGTCCCGGTGCTCGCGCTCTCGCTCGGGATCATGGCCTCGAGCAGCAGCACGCGCGGGATGACGCCCTTGAGGTGCCCCTCCGCATCCGTCACAGCGACGGGCAGGCTGGACTCCGCCGCGGGCGCGAAGATCTCCGAGATCGGGGTGTCCAACGACACCGACACGACATCGGCGTCGACGATTGCGGCCAGATCGTGCTCGCCGCGGCGGGCCGCCTCGACCGCCGCGGCGTCGCGGACCACGCCGCGCAGCACGCGCTGGCGGTCCACGACGTAGGCGGCGGAGAGCTGGGCCTCGCGCATGGTGCGGCTGGCCAGGTGCGGTCCGCCGCCCAGGGGCACGACGGCCGCCGGGCGCGCCATCACCGAGGACGCCGTGAGCACACGCGTCTTGTCGACGTCGGCCACGAACTGGGCGACGTAGTCGTCCGCCGGCTCGGACAGGATCTGCTCGGCGGTGCCGATCTGCACGATGCGTCCGTCGCGCATGACGGCGATGCGGTCACCCAGGTACATGGCCTCGTTGAGGTCGTGGGTGATGAAGACGATCGTCTTGCCGAGCTTCTGCTGCAGCTCGACGAGCTGCTCCTGCATCTCACGGCGGATCAGGGGGTCGAGGGCCGAGAAGGCCTCGTCCATCAGCAGCACGTCGGTGTCCGCGGCCAGGGCGCGGGCGAGCCCGACGCGCTGGCGCATGCCGCCCGAGAGCTGGGAGGGCAGGGAGTCCTCCCAGCCACCCAGGCCGACCAGCTCGAGGGCCTCCTGCGCCTTCGCGGTGCGCTCGGCCTTGCCCATCCCCTGGATCTCGAGGGGGTAGGCGGCGTTGTCGCGCACCGTGCGGTGGGGCAGCAGCGCGAAGTGCTGGAACACCATGCTCACCCGGGTGCGTCGCAGGGCGCGCAGCTCGGACTCGCCGACGGCGGACAGGTCCTCGCCACCCAGCAGCACCTGCCCTGCGGTGGGGCGCCACAGCCCGTTGAGCATGCGGATGAGCGTCGACTTCCCGGATCCCGAGAGGCCCATGACGACGAAGATCTCGCCCTCGGCGACGTCGAAGCTGGCGTCGATGACGGCCGCGGTGCCCAGCGAACGCACCTGATCGCGGGTCTGGCCCTCCTCCAGCCGCCGCACGGCTTCCTGTGGTTTACGTCCGAAGACCTTGTAGACGTTCTGCACGCTGACGGCTGGCATGACGGCGGGGGCTCGCCACCTTTCTGCGGTTCGGGTCTGGCCAGGAGGGCCAGAGCGACTTCTCGGGGCCGCGGAGTCCCGACATCGGCGGTGCGGAACCACCGACGGGCGTCGACGCGACCTCCCTACCCTGCCGTGTCCACACCGATCTGTCATACGCGGATTGCCGATATAGCGTCGTTTCGGGGTGCATTCTTGACCGAAACGCGTGCCGTGACCTGCGACAACGGGGCTCTGGAGGATTGTTATGTCACCGTGACCTTGCGATGGTCACGAATCGGTGTTATCCCCGGCTGGGCCGGGAGGGGCGCCCGACCTGGCGGTGCCGGCTGACGATAGGCTGGACCGGTGACTGCCACCCCCGCCGCCCGTCCCACTTTCGATGCCGTCCCCGGCCGCTACAAGGTCCGCGACCTGTCCCTGGCCAC
The DNA here is from genome assembly GCA_052086865.1 of Cellulomonadaceae bacterium. Classification (GTDB taxonomy): domain Bacteria; phylum Actinomycetota; class Actinomycetes; order Actinomycetales; family Cellulomonadaceae; genus Flavimobilis. Next base: position 704 of record JBQGOU010000336.1, on the reverse strand, counting down.
GGCCGGGCGCCACCAGATCCGGCTCGCCGAGCACGAGATGCCCGGGCTGATGGCCCTGCGCGAGGAGTTCGGACCCAGCCAGCCGCTCGCCGGTGCGCGCATCGCCGGGTCGCTGCACATGACCGTGCAGACCGCCGTGCTGATCGAGACCCTCGTCGAGCTCGGTGCGCAGGTGCGCTGGGCGTCGTGCAACATCTTCTCCACCCAGGACGAGGCGGCGGCCGCCATCGTCGTCGGACCCCACGGGACGCCGGACGCGCCGTCGGGCGTGCCCGTCTTCGCCTGGAAGGGCGAGTCGCTCACGGGGTACTGGGACTGCACCGAGCAGATCATGCTCTGGCCCTCGGCCGACGGGTCGACCGCCGGGCCCAACCTCATCCTCGACGACGGCGGCGACGCGACCATGCTGGTCCACCTCGGGGTGGAGTACGAGGCCGCGGGCGCCGTTTCCGGCGACACCCAGCCCGGCGACGACGACTACTCCGAGGAGGTCAACGTCCTGCGCGCCCTGCTGCGCCGCTCGCTGGCCGATGACCCGCAGCGCTGGACCCGCACCGCAGCCGGCATCCTGGGCGTCACCGAGGAGACCACCACGGGCGTGCACCGCCTCTACCACCTCGCGCATGCGGGCGAGCTGCTCTTCCCCGCAATCAACGTCAACGACTCGGTCACCAAGTCCAAGTTCGACAACAAGTACGGCATCC
>JBQGOU010000335.1:0-3560 GCA_052086865.1 Cellulomonadaceae bacterium | reverse complement strand
CAGACGGCGGCCGCCGCGGCGGCGGCCAGGGCCGTCCCGCCGAGCAGGGCGAGGGGCGCGCCGCGTCCTCGCGCAACCGCCGTCGGCGCGGACACGGCGCTAGCGGGTCCTCGACCCCGGTGACGTACTCGACGTCCTCCGGCGGCCGTTCCGGTGGCTCCGGAAGCTCCCACTCCCTTGCGGACATGTCGCGCAGCTCCCGCTCCGGACGCCGCTGACGCGTGCCGCGGTCCCGGGCCCGCGGTGGCCCGGGCGCCGCGACCCGGACACGGCCGGAGAGCGGGCATGGCCCGTCCGGGAATCGACCGGGCGCTGGGACGGTTGACCCAGGTGTGAGCGAACGCTCCGAGGTGACCAAGCCCGACGACGAGTGGCAGGTGGAGCTGACTCCGCAGGAGTTCCACGTGCTGCGCCAGGCAGGGACCGAGCGCGCCTTCACGGGGCCGTTGCTGGGGGAGAAGCGCACCGGTGTCTACCGGTGCCGCGCATGCGGCGCGGAGCTGTTCCGCTCCCAGACCAAGTTCGAGTCCGGATGCGGGTGGCCGAGCTTCTTTGCCCCGAGCGACTCCGACGCCGTTGAGCTGGTGCCGGACGAGTCTCTCGGAATGCGCCGCACCGAGGTGCGCTGCGCGCGATGTGGTTCCCACCTGGGGCACGTCTTCGACGATGCCCCGCAGACCCCGACCGGGGACCGGTTCTGCATGAACTCCGTCTCACTGTCCTTCGAGCCGCAGGCCTGAGGCGCGTTCGAGCCGCAGGCCTGCGGTCAGCGGACCCGCGGCTCCACCGTCTCGGCCAGCCGCCGCAGTAGCCGGGCGAGTTCTGCCATGTCCTGCTCCGGCCAGTCCTCGAGCGCCTGGGCCATCCACGCCTGACGGCGGCTGCGTGCCTCCCGGAGCCGCGCGCGACCGTCCGCGCTCAGCCGCAGCACGTGGCAGCGATTGTCATGCGGAATGGTGAACCGTTCGACCAGCCCGATCTCGACGAGACGGGCGACCTGCCGCGACGTCGTGCCCCGGCCGATGCCGAAGAAGTCCGCAAGCTCGCTCGGGCGCACCCCGTCGCGCCGCGCGATCTCGACGAGCAGGGGATACACCCCTGCGTCCAGGTCGGGGTGGACGCGACTCGCCAGGCGAGCCTGCGCCGCATGGCCGCGGCGCAGCAGCAGGCCAATCTCCTTCTCCAGGTCCTGCAGCACCGTGCCGCCGGTGTCTGTGCCGTTCGCCCCGATGTCTGTCATACCGGCGGTTGCGCCCGCGTCGGCCTCCGCGCTCACGCTGTCGTCCCCGGGCTGGTCGACTCGAGGGCCTCTTCCATCCGCTGCTCCAGCCCGCTGCGCTGCCCGAGCGGCACCTCCTTCATGAACAGCACGCACACGAGCGAGACCAGGGCGATGGGCACCGCTGCGGCGAAGATGAACGCAATGCCGTCCGCATACGCCTGCTCCACGACGACGCGTACGGGCTCGGGCAGCGCGGCGACGTCGGGCATCGACCCAGAGCCGTCGCTCTCCAACCCCAGGCCCGCCATCCCGCGCCGCACCCCGTCGGTGACGTGGGAGGTCAGCAGCGCGCCGAGCACCGAGACCCCGATCGTCCCGCCGAGCGTCCGGAAGAACGCGACGAGGGAGGTGCCGGAGCCGATGTCCCGGATCTCCAGGGTGTTCTGTGCGGCGAGGACCAGGTTCTGCTGCAGCATGCCGAGCCCGGCGCCGAGGACGGCGAGGTAGATCCCCACGAGCACGAGGGAGGTTTGATAGTCGATCGTCGCCATCAGGGCGAGCCCGGCGCTGAGGACGATCGCCCCCGTGATCATGAAGGGCCGGTACCGCCCGAGGCGCGTCACCAGGTTGCCGGTGATCGTCGAGGTCAGCAGGATGCCGACAACCATCGGAGTGGTCATCAGGCCGGACTGGGTCGGGGTCATCCCCCGGGAGACCTGCATGTACTGGCTGAGGAACACCGAGGAGCCGAACATCGCCAGGCCGACGGCCACGCTCGCGACGACGGCCAGCACCACCATCCGGTTGCGGAACAGCCGCAGCGGGATCAGCGGCTCAGCGACCCGCGTCTCGACCCACACCGCCAGGGCGAGCGCGGCGACGGCGGTGCCCGCGAGCGCGACGGACCGCGCGGACGCCCAGGCGAAGTTCTGTCCGGCGAAGGTCACCCACAGCAGCAGCGCGGAGGTGCCCACGGACAGCAGCACCGCGCCCGCATAGTCGACGCGCGCCTCGGCGCCCCGGCGCGACGGCAGGCGCAGAGTCCGCTGCAGCACGATGATCGCCGCGATCGCCACGGGCAGCCCGACGAAGAAGTTCCAGCGCCAGCCCAGGGTGTCGGTGATGAGGCCGCCGAGCAGCGGACCGCCGACCATGCCGACGGCCATGACCGCGCCCATCACGCCCATGTACCTGCCGCGCTCGCGTGGGGAGATGATGTCCGCCACGAGCACCATGCCGAGGGCCATCAGACCGCCGGCACCCACGCCCTGCACCGCGCGGAAGGCGATCAGCCAGACCACGTCGTTGGCGAGCCCGGCCGCCGCGGAGGACAGCACGGACACGACGAGGGCCACCTGGACGAGGACCTTGCGGTTCGTCAGGTCGGCAAGCTTGCCCCAGATTGGCGTGCTGATCGCGGTCGTCAGCAGCGTGGCGGTGACGACCCAGGTGAACGACGCCTGCGATCCGCCGAGGTCCGCGATGATGCGCGGCAGCGAGGAGGAGACCACGGACGTCGCCAGGATCGAGACGAGCATTCCCAAGAGGATCCCGGAGAGGGACTCCAGCACCTGGCGGCGCGACATGGCCGGTGCGGCCGGTGCCGGCGGCAGCGGAAGCGTGGGGTCGACGGCGGGGCGCGCCGGGGTGCCGGTCGAGGAGAGTGGAGCGGAGGACGAGTTCACGGAGCCTGCCAGACATGACGAAGAGTAGTTGCCTCGGGCAACTATATGCCCGTCTCTCTGCCCGTCTCTCTGCCCGTCGGCGAAGCTGGTCCTCGACATGATCTGAGGGCGGAGCGTGGATCGGGGAGACTGGGGTGATGGACGCGAACCGTTCCCCCCGATTCCGCCGGCCCGCCATGCTGGATCCGGCCGAGGCGGCCGAGCTGCCCGGCGCCGTCGATCCGGCGCTGCGCAGCGAGATCGCTCACGCCACAGCCCTGGCCCTGGTCGCTGACGCCCGGGCGGCCGAGGACCCCGGGGTGGTGACCCGGCTGGTGCGTCTGGTGGAGACCGAGGGCCTGGACGTTGTGGCCGCGCTCTGGGCGGACAGCCCGGCGACCACCCTGCCCGGCACGCTCTGGCGGCTGTACGTGCTGCGCGAATGGGTCCGGCGCGACCCGGACTCCGTCACCCTGCGGTACCGGCTCGGCGTCGCTTCGGCACCGGTCCAGGAGGCGGTGGCGGGCGCGGCAGGCACGTCGCCCGAGGACATGCTGCGCTTGGCCGACGCCGTCCTGTCCGGCGTGTTCGTCGGGGACCTCGCCGTCGCAATCGAGCGTGCCGCGGCGTTCTGCCGGATCCTCGCCACCGGCGCAGCATTCGACGCGGACGCC
>JBQGOU010000334.1:0-3581 GCA_052086865.1 Cellulomonadaceae bacterium | reverse complement strand
ACGATGTTGCTGGGCTTGACGTCACGGTGCACGAGCCCGGCGGCGTGCACGACGTCGAGCGCCTCGGCCACGCGCTCGGCAAGCTCGCGCAGATCGTCGGAGTCGAGCGGGCCGCCGCCCATCACCTCATCCTCCAGGCTTGGCCCGTCGACAAGCTCGGTGACGACGAACGCCTCGTCGGCGTCCGTCTCGGCGTCGAGCACCTGGGCGATCCCGGGGTGGTGCACCCGCTGCATGGCCGCGACTTCCCGGGACAGCCGATCCAGAGCACCGGGTGTCCCCGCGTAGCCGGCGTGCAGCAGCTTGAGCGCCACCTGGTGCCCGGCCCCGTCGACGGCCCGGTACACGGCGCCCGACGCACCCGAGCCGAGCCGGGACACGATCGTGTACCCCCCGACCTCCTCACCCGCCGTACGACCGCTGCGTTCCATACCCGAACCGTAGCCGCCGGGCAGGAGGCGCCACGGGTATGACGCGCATCACGTCGCGACCTGTGGGGTAGCGATCGGTCACCAGGCCAGGCATCCTGAGATACAGGTCAAGTTCGCGCAAAGAGCAGTGAAAGCAGGAACTGTGAGCCCAGAACCCTCCTCCCCCGGCACCTTCGACCTCGTCGTCGTGGCCAACCGCCTTCCCGTCGACTTCGCGGTGGACGACGACGGGGGTGTGCGCTGGAACCGATCCCCCGGCGGCCTCGTCACCGCGCTCGAGCCGCTGATGCAGGCCGCCGACGGCGCCTGGGTGGGCTGGTCGGGCTCGGCCGACCTGAGCCACGAGCCGTTCGATGCGGACGCCATCCGCTGCGTCCCGGTCCCCCTCGACGCCCAGGAGGTCCGCGAGTACTACGAGGGCTTCTCCAACGACACGCTGTGGCCGCTCTACCACGACGTCATCGAACCGCCGGCGTTCCACCGCCACTGGTGGGACACATATCAGCGAGTGAACGAGCGCTTCGCCCACGCGGCCGCCGCACAGGTGGCCCACGGCGGCACCGTCTGGGTGCAGGACTACCAGCTCCAGCTGGTGCCCGCACAGCTACGGCGCCTGCGCCCGGACGTGCGCATCGGATTCTTCAACCACATCCCGTTCCCGCCCTTCGAGATCTTCGCGCAGCTGCCCTGGCGCCGCCGGGTCGTCGAGGGCCTCCTGGGTGCGGACGTCATCGGCTTCCAGCGCGCCGCGGATGCGGCGAACTTCACCCGGGCGGTGCGCCGGCTGACCGGGCTGACGACGCGTAAGCAGTCGATCCTCGTCCCGGCGGACGAGTCCGCCGGCACTCCCGAGCGAACGGTGCGCGCGGCGGCCTTCCCGATCTCCATCGACTCCGCGCGCTTCGACAAGCTCGCCCGCACGCCCGAGGTCAAGGAGCGCGCCGCGGAGATCCGCGCCGAGCTGGGCGACCCGGACCTCGTGTTCCTGGGTGTCGACCGGCTCGACTACACCAAGGGGATCCGGCACCGGATCAAGGCCTACGGCGAGCTGCTACAGGACGGTCGGCTCAACGTCCAGGACTCGACTCTCGTACAGGTCGCCTCCCCCAGCCGCGAGAACGTCGACGCCTATCAACAGCTGCGCGAGGACGTCGAGGGCCTCGTCGGACGCATCAACGGGGAGTTCGGCGAGCTCGGCCACAGCGCGATCAACTACATGCACCACTCCTACCCGCCCGAGGAGATGGCCGCGCTGTACCTGGCCGCGGACGTCATGCTCGTCACCGCCCTGCGGGACGGCATGAACCTGGTGGCCAAGGAGTATGTGGCGGCACGCTCCGACGATCGCGGAGTGCTCGTGCTGTCCGAGTTCGCCGGGGCCGCCGATGAGCTGGCCGCAGGGGCGCTGCTGGTCAACCCCCACGACATCGACGGGCTCAAGGACACCATCTGCCGGGCCGCCGCAATGAGCCCGCGCGAGGCGCGGACGCGCATGCGGCGCCTGCGCCGACGCGTCCTTGCCGACGACGTCGACAAGTGGTCGCGCTCCTTCCTGAGCGCCTTGCAGCCTGCAGGCACGCCGCCGCCGGCAGACGCCGCAGCGCACGCCGAGGAGGAGGGCGCATGAGCACTCCCGAACAGATCGCCGTGAGCACCCCCGAGCAGGTCGCCGAGCTCTTCGCGTCGCGCTGGGCGCGCGCCGCCCGTCCCGGCGTCCCCGGCGCACCGCACGGCCCGGTGCTGATCGCCACCGACTTCGACGGCGTTCTGGCCCCTCTGGTCGACGACCCGATGTCCTCACGTCCCACGCCTGCGGCCTCCGCCGCACTCGACCGGCTGGCTGGACTCGACACCGCTCTGGTGTGCACGGCACTGGTCTCCGGGCGGGCCCTGGACACACTCGCCCAACTCTCCGGCGCACCGGCCGGCACGTTCCTCGTCGGCAGCCACGGCTCGGAGCGCGGCGTGGTCGCCGAGTCCGCGCCACCGGGCGAGCACCCGCAGGTGCGTTCCGACGCCCGTGCACTCGATGCCGAGCAGCAGGCCACGCTCGAACGGCTCGTGCACGCACTCACCGCCATCGCCGACGAGGCCGACGGCGCCTGGGTCGAGACCAAGCCCGCCGGCGCGGTGCTGCACACCCGCACCGCGGCACGCCTCGCGGCGGCACGTGCGACCGCCGAGGCGGTGGCGCTCGCGCCCGGTCTCGGCCTTGAACCGCTGCAGGGCAAGGACGTGGTGGAGTATGCGGTGCTGCCCGCGGGCAAGGGCACGGCGCTGCAGGCGCTGCGCGCGGAGCTGTCCGCCCCCCTCGTCGTCTACCTGGGCGACGACGTGACCGACGAGCGGGCGTTCGCGGTGCTGGGCGAGACGGACCTCGGCGTGAAGGTGGGCGCGGGCCCCACCGTCGCCGCGGCACGTGTCGCCGGACCGCAGGAGGCGGCGGATCTGCTGCTGCGCGTCGGCAAGGTGCTCGAGCACGGTCTCTGAGAGGCACTGACGAGCAGCTGACGAGCAGCTGAGGGCCGGTCGAACGCCGACCACGGGCCGAGACGTGGGACCTGGGGCCTGCCGCCGGCAACGCTCTGTGTGGCAGGATGAGGGCTGGACTCGTTCGACCACGGCCGGGTCTGTGTCAGAGAAGACAGAAGGCTGACACCTTTCACAACGGATCGTCCGGCACGTACCTGCCGGTGAAGGGATGTACCTCATCATGGCTACCGTCACTTTCGACAAGGCGACGCGAATCTACCCGGGGACCGAGCGCCCCGCGGTTGACGCCCTCGACCTGCACATCGAGGACGGCGAGTTCCTCGTCCTCGTCGGCCCCTCCGGCTGCGGAAAGTCCACCTCGCTGCGGATGCTCGCGGGCCTCGAGGACGTCAACTCCGGCCGCATCCTCATCGGTGACCGCGACGTCACCGACGTGCAGCCCAAGGACCGCGACATCGCGATGGTGTTCCAGAACTACGCGCTGTACCCGCACATGTCCGTCGCGGACAACATGGGCTTCGCCCTGAAGATCGCCGGCACGCCGAAGGCGGAGATCCGCCAGCGCGTCGAGGAGGCCGCGAAGATCCTCGACCTCACCGAGTACCTCGACCGCAAGCCGAAGGCGCTCTCCGGTGGTCAGCGCCAGCGTGTGGCCAT
>JBQGOU010000333.1:0-3586 GCA_052086865.1 Cellulomonadaceae bacterium | reverse complement strand
CAAGACCGGGGACCACTTCGTCCTCAACGTCGATCTTCCGGGTGTTGACCCGGGCTCGATCGACGTGTCGGTCGAGGACCAGACGCTGACCCTTCGCGCCGAGCGCACGCTGCGTTCGAGCGATGATGCGCAGTGGCTGGTTCGTGAACGTCCGTCGGGGACCTTCGCGCGGCAGATGACGGTGGGGAGCGGGCTTGCCCTCGACAAGATCTCCGCAACCTACTGCGACGGAGTGCTCACACTGACGATTCCGGTGGCTGAGGAGGCCAAGCCGCGCAAGATCGAGGTCGCCCATGCGACGTCGGCGCCGGCTGCGGTCAGTTCGGCGAAGGAGACCGTTTCGGCGTGATGCCTGCGACCCCACGGGGCCGCACCGCAGAAGACACGAGACCGAGGCGCCCGCGTGGCACCTCGGTCTCGCTGTGTGTGAAACCGCGCGCTGTGCGCTGTGCAGCTGTGCGCTGTGCAGTTGTGCGCCGTGCGGCTGCTAGGCAGGCGGCGGAAGCTCGCCGGAGCCGCGGGGCACCAGGGTCATCGGCAGCACGATCGTCGATGCCTGGCGCTCGCGGTCGGCGAGCCGGGCGAGCGCGAGCCGCGCCGCCCGGCGGCCCATCTCCTGCGGGTCGTGTGCGACGACGCTGATGCCGAGCACGGGCCCCCACTCGAAGTCGTCGAAGCCCAGCACGGCGACGCCGCGGTCGCCTGACGTCGCGGCATCGTCCGCCTCGTCGTCGCGCCGGCGCTGGGGGGCGAGGCCCTGCGCGGCCAGCTCCTCGATCACGCCCAGCATGATCAGGTTGTTCCCGGCGATGAACGCCGTCGGCGGCGTGGGATCGGCGAGCAGCTCGCGCACGCAGCGGCGCGCCATGGCGGCGTCGTGCGCACCGGAGCGCACCAGGTCGCGCCAGTCGGCCAGACCCGCGGCGGTGAAAGCCTCGTCCATTCCCGTCATGCGTTCGCGGTAGGTGGGCAGCCATTCGTAGTCACCGATGAAGGCGATTCGGCGGTGGCCGGCCGCGAGCAGGTGCTCGGCGGCCAGGTGGCCGCCGCCGCGGTTGTCGAAGACGACGGAGTCGGCCACGAACCGGGCCGGGGGCCGGTCGACGAACACGATCGGGATGCCACGGGCCTGCAGCGTCTCGTACTGGGCGTGGTCCGTCATGGCGGAGGCGACCACGATCGCCTTGGTCTGGCGGTCCGCGAGGTCCCCGGCCATCCGCCACTCCTGTTCCGCGGACTCACGGGAGTTCGCCACGGACAGGTGCATGTTCCGGTCGCGGATCTCGTCCTCGATGCCCTGGGCCAGGGCCGAGTAGAAGGGGTTGGTCAGGTCGCCCGTGATCAGGCCGACGGAGTCCGCGAGGCGCCCGCTTGCCAGCAGGCTGGCCGCGGCGTTGCGCTGGTAGTCCAGTGCGCGTGCCGCGGCGAGCACCTGTGTGCGGGTGTCCGCGCTGACGTAGGGCTCACCGCCCAGGGCGCGCGAGGCCGTCTTCAGGCTGACCCCGGCGAGCTCGGCCACCTGGGCCAGGGTCGCCCGGCGGGGGGTCGCGGTGGGGCTGGGGAGGGGTCCGGTCACCTGATGAGTGTCCCGGAAACAGGCGCGGCGATGCTACCCCGCCCGTGGCTGAAATCTGGCGGCCGCCCTCGGGGGTGGGATGAGAGTCTCTGCGGCACGACGGCAGTGTTCCTGGCGCCCGGAGCGTGATAGATTATTCGAGATTTCCTGACAGCGATGTCAGGCAGACAGGCGTAGCAGCCTGGACGGTTCAAGGAGGAAACGCAGTCGGTGCTGTGCGCGCCATGGTCCACACCCCCCGTATCCCGCGACGCTCGGCGGATCTCGACGATGCGAGTCCGCGCAGACAAAGGAGACACTGCACGATGACAGCCCTGTACCCACCGGCCGCGGCGCCACGCCGTAGGTTCGGACGAGCGGTGGCGTTCTCGCTTGCCGCCGCCCTCGCCGGCTCGACGGCGGTTGCCGCCGTCGCCACGGCAGCACCGGCCTCCGCGGCCGATTCCGAGTTCGTGAACTCGTTCGAGGACAACCAGGCCGCGCCACTTCCGACTCCTCTGGGGGAGTCCACCAACCTGACCGGCAACCGATTCGAACCGGGCAGCCTCCTGGCCCAGCTCGTCGAGTCCTCGGCGTCCAGCCAGAACCCGCCGAACGAAACCGTGGACAAGTTGGCGGACGCCAACCCGTCCACCAAGTGGCTTGCCCCGTCCACCACCGGCTGGGCCATGTACCGGTTCGCCGAGCCCGTCTCCTTCGACTCGTACACGCTGACCTCGGGCAACGACGCTCCCGAGCGTGACCCCAGGGACTTCACGATCGAAGGCTCCAACAACGGCTCGACCTGGACGGTCATCGATACGCGCACCAACGAGTCCTTCGCCAGCCGCGGGCTGACAAAGACCTACGAGCTCGACGCGCCGTCGGCTGAGTACACCCAGATCCGCATGCGGATCACGCGGGTGGACGGCACCCAGAACCTGCAGCTCGCCGGCTGGGAGCTGTTCGACAGCGCGAGCTCCGGCACTGTGGTGCCGGGTCCCCTGGACCTCAAGGTCAACAACGGCCCCACGAGCTCGTACGTCGCCAAGACCGGCGTCGGCTTCACTGGCACCAAGGCGCTGCAGTACGCCGGGCGGCACATCGCCGACGGCCCCGCCTCCGCAACCAGCACGCTGTTCGCCGGCGTCGACATCGCGGTCGAAGCGGACTCTCAGCTGTCCTACAAGGTGTTCCCCGTCCTTGACTCCGAGCAGACGTACGCGGCGACCTTCGTCGCGGTCGACCTGGTGTTCGCGGGCGGCGAGACCTTGTCCGCCTCGCACGCGACGGACGTCTACGGCTACGAGGCCGATGCCGCGAGCCAGGGCTCGGCCAACGTCCTGTGGCCGGACCAGTGGAACTCCATCACGGTGGACCTCGGCCAGTTCGCGGGCGAGACGGTGACCGACATCCGGTTCACCTACGACCACCCGGACACGGGCATCAAGAACATCGAGACGCCCACGGACGCCACGTCGTTCACCGGGTGGCTCGACGACGTGACGATCGACAAGGCCGTCCCGCGGGAGATCACAGATGGCTTGGTCAGCTACGTCGACACGCGCCGCGGCACGAACTCCAACGGCGGCTTCTCGCGCGGGAACAACATTCCCGCCGTGGCGTGGCCCAACGGCTTCAACTTCATCACGCCGATGACCAATGCGGACAACGTCGGCACGGTCTACCACTACCAGCGCGAGAACAACTCGGCGAACCTGCCGGGTCTGAACGGCATCGGCTTCTCCCACCAGCCGAGCATCTGGATGGGCGACCGCAACCAGCTCGCGGTGCTGCCGGCGGCGAACGACAACCCGACGTCGAGTCTGGGCGAGCGCCGCCTGACGTTCCAGCACAAGAACGAGGTTGCGCGCCCGGACATCTACTCGGTCACGTTCGAGGACGGGCTCGCCACCGCGGTCACCCCCACCGACCACGGGGCGATCTACCAGTTCGACTTCACGGGTGACACCGGCTCGGTGCTGGTCGACCGCCTGAACGGTGAGTCCGAACTGCAGGTCGCCGCTGACG
>JBQGOU010000332.1:0-3611 GCA_052086865.1 Cellulomonadaceae bacterium | reverse complement strand
CTTGTTGTTCAGGTCCTCTGGTCCGGTGATGTCGGTGTTGTCCGCGGGGACGAGGATGTCCTGACCGGCGTGGAAGTACGGACCGGCCCAGTCGATGACCTCGTCGCGGGCGTCGTTGATCGTGTAGGTCGCCAGAATCATGTCGACCGTGCCGTTCTCGAGCAGGGTCTCGCGTTGGGCGGAGATCGCCTCGGTGAACGTGATGTCGTAGCCCATCCGCTCGGCGATGGCCCGGGCCATGTCGGCGTCGAGGCCGACGATCTCGCCGCCCTCGCTGAGCCCCATGCCCGGCTGGTCGAACTTCACGCCGACCGTCAGGGTGCCCTTGTCGCCATCGCCCTCGGCGGTGGTGGTCTCGTCACCTCCGCCGCCGGGCGACGGGTCGGTGCCGTCTCCGCCGCCGCAGGCCGACAGGACCAGGACGCTGGCCGCCAGTGCGGCGAGTGCCGCGGCGGAGCGCTTTCGGGTGACCATGGTTCCTCCTAGGGGTGGGGTGGTCTGCGATCGGTCGCGGACCGGTGCGTACTCAGGACCTCAGTGGGCCAGGATCTTGGACAGGAAGTCCTTCGCGCGGTCGGACTTCGGGTTGGTGAAGAACTCCTCCGGCGGCGCCTCCTCGACGATTGCGCCGTCGGACATGAAGACCACGCGGTTCGCGGCCTTGCGGGCGAAGCCCATCTCGTGGGTCACGACGACCATGGTCATGCCGCTCTGGGCGAGCGAGACCATCACGTCGAGGACCTCGTTGATCATCTCGGGGTCAAGGGCTGACGTCGGCTCGTCGAACAGCATGAGCTTGGGGTGCATGGCCAGCGCCCTGGCGATGGCGACACGCTGCTGCTGGCCGCCGGAGAGCTGGGCGGGCAGCTTGTGTGCCTGGTTCTTCACGCCCACGCGGTCGAGCAGCGCAAGCGCCTCCTCCTTCGCCTTGGCGTCCTTGACCCCGCGCACCTTGCGGGGACCCAGGGTGACGTTCTCCAGGATCGTCTTGTGGGCGAAGAGGTTGAACGACTGGAAGACCATCCCGACGTCGGCGCGCAGCTTCGCGAGTGCCTTGCCCTCCTCGGGCAGTGGCTGCCCGTCGATCAGGATCGAACCGTCGTCGATCGGCTCGAGCCGGTTGATCGCCCGGCACAACGTCGACTTGCCCGACCCGGACGGACCGATGACGACGAGGACCTCGCCCTTCGGGATCGTCAGGTTGATGTCCTTGAGGACGTGCAGATCGCCGAAGTGCTTGTTGACGTCCGTGATCTCGACGAGCGCGTGGTCCGAGGGCTCGGCAGAGGGAGCTGCGTGAGTGGCCATGTACAGAACCTAGAGATACGCGTGTTACATCGCGAGCCGGGAACGTTACGTTCTTGCATCGTTCGGGTAACGGTCTGTTTCGTCCACGGTGCCGTTCCGGCGCGGTCGTTGCGTTTCCGGGCGGGCTCGAGGCCCAGCGACGCAACCGTAGAATGGCACCGATGGTTACCGAGACACCCCCCACCTACGTCGTGCGCACCCTCGGGTGCCAGATGAACGTCCACGACTCCGAGCACATGGCCGGCCTCCTCGAGGGCGCCGGCTACGTGCGCGCCTCCGCAGCCGACGCGGCGCGCAGCGAGGCCGACGTCGTCGTCATCAATACGTGTGCGGTGCGTGAGAACGCCGCCGACCGGCTCTACGGAAACCTGGGGCAGCTCGCCTCCCGCAAGAGCGCGCGTCCCGGCATGCAGATCGCCGTCGGCGGCTGCCTCGCGCAGAAGGACCGTGCGGGCATCGTCGAGCGTGCACCGTGGGTGGACGTCGTCTTCGGCACACACAACCTCGACGCCCTGCCGGTGCTGCTGGAGCGTGCTCGGCACAACGAGGCGGCGCAGGTGGAGATCGCCGAGTCCCTCCAGGTCTTCCCCTCGACCCTGCCGACCAGGCGCGAGTCCGTCTACGCAGGGTGGGTGTCCATCTCCGTGGGCTGCAACAACACGTGCACGTTCTGCATCGTGCCGCACCTGCGCGGCAAGGAGCGTGACCGCCGTCCCGGCCAGATCCTGGCAGAGGTCGAGACGCTTGTGGCCGACGGTGCCCTCGAGGTCACGCTGCTCGGTCAGAACGTGAACAGCTACGGCGTCGAGTTCGGGGACCGTGGGGCCTTCGCGAAGCTGCTGCGGGCCTGCGGGGACGTCGACGGGCTCGAGCGGGTGCGCTTCACCTCACCCCATCCGGCCGCGTTCTCCGACGACGTCATCGCCGCGATGGCCGAGACGCCGAATGTCATGCCCCAGCTGCACATGCCGCTGCAGTCCGGCTCGGACCGGGTGCTGCGGGCCATGCGCCGTTCCTACCGCTCCACGAAGTTCCTGGGGATCCTCGACTCCGTGCGCGCCGCAATGCCCGAGGCGGCGATCACGACGGACATCATCGTGGGTTTCCCCGGGGAGAGCGAGCAGGACTTCGAGGACACGCTGCGCGTGGTCGAGGCCGCGCGGTTCAGCTCGGCTTTCACGTTCCAGTACTCGCCCCGACCGGGTACGCCGGCCGCCGAGCTGCCGGACCAGCTGCCCAAGGAGGTCGTGCAGCAGCGCTTCGAGCGTCTGGTGGCGCTGCAGGACTCGATTTCGGCGGAGCTCAGCGCGGCCCAGGTCGGCCGTGAGGTCGAGGTGCTCGTCAGCGACGGCGCGGGACGCAAGGACCGCGCGGAGCGCCGCATGAGCGGCCGCACCCCGGAGAACCGGCTCGTCCACCTCGCGGTGCCCGCCCTCGAGAACGCCGCACTCGACGGACCCGAGGACCCGCGCCTGAGCACTGACGTCCCCGCTGACCTGCCGCGCCCGGGGGACATGGTCCGCGTCACGATCACGGACTCCGGGCCCTACCACCTGCTAGCCGACGGCGGTCACCTGGCGGTGCGTCGCACCCGCGCCGGTGACGCGTGGGTGCGCCGTGGGCGTGCCCGCGCGGGCCTGGGCGGCGAGCACGACCACGGGTCCAGCCCGGTTCCGGGCGGCCCCGTGGTGCTTGGTCTGCCCACGGTGCGCGCACGCCTCTGACCGGTCGGGGCCGGCATGTCATCCGGCCCGGTCGATCAGCGCGGCCAGCCCGTCCAGGGTGCGGTCGAGACCGAACTGCCAGGCGTGGTCATCGCTCCAGGCGCTGTCCTGCCGCGCGCCGGCGGCCTCGCCAATGCGGACCGCACGGGGATAGCGGCTCGGGTCGAGGACCCGGGCGAGCAGCGGGGCATTGGCCGCCCACCACTGCGCGTCGCTCTGCTGGGACTCGGCGCGCGCCGATCGCGCGTCGGTGGCCCATCGGCAGTGGGCCTGGACGAAGCCGAGCACGAACCCCAGAGCTGCATCGACGTCGACGTCGGCCAGTCCCGTGTTGTCGAGTGCGGCCAACTCGTGCTCGTACTTGGCCATGACCCCCGGGCCCAGCGGCGGCCGACTCGGGAGAGCGGCCTCCGTGAGCCACGGGTGGGCGGTGATCAGCGCCCGGTTGGACTCGGCCACGGCGATGATCCGCTCTCGCCACGAGCGCGTGGTCCACATCGGGCGGGTCGCGCGCGCATAGAGCGTGTCAACCATCAGGTCGAGCAGCTCCGGCTTGCCGGGCACATAGGTGTAGACGGA
>JBQGOU010000331.1:770-3612 GCA_052086865.1 Cellulomonadaceae bacterium | reverse complement strand
TCAGGCACTGGCGGCCACGGTGGCGAGCAGACGGTCGCCGTCCAGGATGGCGGTCCATCTGCGGCCGGAGTCGATGATGCCGTCCTTGCGGAGCTGGCTCATTACCCGGGAGACGGACTCCGGTGTCGAGCCGGTCATGCCGGCCAGGTCAGTGCGAGACAGCGGCAACTGGATCAATGTGGCACCGGAGGAGCTGTCCTGGCCGAACTTCTCGGCTAGGCGCAACAGCGTGGTCGCTACCCGCTGGGCGACGGTGGCGGTGGATCGCGCGGTGACGTCCGCACGCGCTTGCGCTAGCAGCGCGGTGACGTCGTCCACCACCCGTAGGGCGACCTCGGGGTGTTGCGTCATGACATCGCGGAAAGCGCGTGTGTCGATGCGTAACGCGCAGGTGGTGGTCAGGGCGCGAACGGTTTCGGGGTAGGTGGGCTGGCCCAGGGTGTGCATGCCTCCGAAGAGGTCGCCAGGGGCCAGGAGATCGACGACGACGTCCTGGCCGTTCGGGGTCGGGCGGGAGACCTTGGCGCGCCCGGCTGCCATGACGTAGAGATGTTCGGCCACGTCGCCGGCTGTGTAGAGCGGGTCGTCCTCAGCCCAGGACAGCGAGACCATGCGGTGGTCGATACCGACAAGATCCTCGTGGGACAGACCGGCGAAGAGCGGCACCTGGCCGAGAACCTTCATGCGTACCGGCAATGGACAGTGATGGGGCTGGGCGCAGGTTGAGCGCAGCGGGACTCGTCGTCGGCCAGGTGCGCCGGTAGCCGAATTGACCGGGGAGGATGCACCGTGCGATGCGGCGGAGCCGGGTTCGCTGCTCACGATTGCCTCCTGAAAGTGATGCTAGATGCGCCGAGACGAATAAGCACGTGCTTCGTCTCATTATTGGTAGCCGTAATGGTCAGGCGAGCGTGTATTCGCCCGCCTCCTGCACGGCTGCCTCGATGGCCGAGCGGTTCAGCTCGACGTCGTCCTTGTGCTTGAGGATGATGCGCGCTTCGCCGTCGGGAATGATCTCGGTGGCGACGGCACCGATACCTGCCACGAGATAGAGCCTGTCCTTGATGGCCCGCGCATCGTCGGCTGTGGTCATGCCGGCGACGGTGTAGATAGTGCTGATCATGCCCTGCTCCTGTCAGATCCGGCCGTTGAACGCCTGCATCGCGGCGTCCTCACGGGTGCCGCCACGACCGTCACCGTACGCGGCGTAGTCGGTGATCCACTCGATGGACTTGATCCACTTGACCATCATGTACCCATGGTACGACTCCACCCGCAGCCGCAGCGGCGCGCCCAGATGCACCTCCAACGGGTGCCCGTTGCGCTCGTACGCCAGGATCGTGTCGTCCTCGGCGACCGTGTCGAGGTCCAGCACCGCGTAGAACGGTTCCCGCGGCCGGTGGTCCCACATCTCCTGGGCCAGGCCGTGGGAGGTGATCATCACGTAGTTGGCACCCTCCGGGGGAGGTCCGAGGACCTCGAGGAGGTCACGGAGCCGGACGCCGGCCCATTTGGAGGTGGCCGACCAGCCCTGCATGCAGGTGTGGACCGCGATGTACTCGGTCTTCGGGAGCTGACGCAAGTCCCCCAGGCTCAGCTGCAGCGTCTTACCGCTCAGCTCACCACCGAGCTCGAGGCGCCAGTCACGGAAGCCGCTGTCCCGGTGGGCGAGCCACTCCGTGGACTCGTCCTTGGTCGGCGGGAGCCCGTTGGTCCAGTGGAACTCCGAGATGTCCTTCTCGGTGTAAGTACTCTGGCGTCCCATGCGGGGCTTCATCCAGTTCAGGGTGACCTTGCGGATCGGCTCAGTCAGCGCCACGAGCACGCGCTGGGAGCGCGGGCGGTCGGCCAGCGTGAGGTAGCTCAGAGCGATCCACAAGCCGATAACGACGACGATCGTGGCGATCGCGATGGTGAAGGCCTGCGCGTATCGGGCGGTGTCGGTGACACCGAAGACCATGTGCGGCAGGTTGTACTCGGGGTGGACCAAGAACACCAGACCGATGTGCATCACGATGAAAATGCTCATCAGGACCATGCCGATGACGTGCAGCGAACGAGCGCCCTGGTGCCCACCCCACAGCTTCAGGTACCAGGGGAAGCGCGAACGCACGGCCGGGGACATCGCGATACCTGTCAGGATCAGCAACGGCGCCAAGCTGAAGACGACGCCGGTGTAGGTGAGCATCTGCAGCGCGTCGTAGGGCTGGAAATGCTCGATCGAGGGCACGCCGAAGCCGAGGTAGATCCGCATGGATTCCCACGCCTCGGGGAACACATCCCACGAGGTCGGCACGATCCGCCGCCACAGGCCGGTGCCGAACAGCAGGACGACGTAAAGCAGGCCGTTGATCAACCACAGCGTCACTCCCAGTCCGTGCCAGTGCCGCCCCAGGCCGATGTTCTTCTTCCCCGGCAAGGTCAGCAGCGGGCTGGCGGACCGCTCGTCCATGAGGGAGGTGTAGACGCCCTCCTCCTTCGGCAGCTCCCGGCGGGTGAACTTGATCCACTCAGTGCCCGGCTTGGAGTCATTGCGCCACCACAGGCGGGGCAGCGAGGCGAGAATTTCCCACCCGCTGCGCAGCACAATCCCCATTAGGACAAAGTTGAGCAGGTGTGTAGCCCGCAGCCAGAGCGGGAAATCCGGGTCCAAGAATGCCTCCATAGATCGTCGCCGGCTGTAGCCGCGCCTGTCCTCGCCACACTAAGCCGCCCACCTATCCCGGGCATCTACGGGCTGCTCGATGCCGGTCCGCTGCCATCGGTCGGATCCCGTGTTGGCCTTCCATCCCGGGCATCTACGGGCTGCTCGATGCCGGTCCGCTGCCATCGGTCGGATCCC
>JBQGOU010000331.1:0-670 GCA_052086865.1 Cellulomonadaceae bacterium | reverse complement strand
GTGCTGGCCTTCCACGGCAGGCTGCGGTGGGAGCTTTGGTGCGGGAGCCCAGACGTAGATGCTCGGAGAGCCGCCCTGTGCCCCGCGCTCGCATCGGAATCGGACAGAGGGAGTGGAACTCAACCCAGCGGCACACCCTGTGCGGCCATGGGAAAGGTTCGGGGTCGATGGGCTGGCCGTCGATGTGGACGGCGTACTGCAGGTGGTAGCAGCAGGCGAAGTTCCCGGCGTCGCCAACCAGGGCGATGACTAGCCGCAGGCGGCCCCCGAAGTCGGTGCCGTAGTGAAACATGCCGCCCAATAACTTGCGGGGCCCGAAACGTGAGGTGATCGGTGCATCCAGCGGCGCGGGCCGTCACCGAAGCGCTGGTGCCCCAACACCCCAACGCTCGGGCAGCCGTCGCTGCCTGCATGGCCAGAGTCCTCAGCGAGGTCGACGGCAGGCCCCTGACGTTCCACGGGCCATCAGCGATCCGCACTTCTCTTGGCAGCCACGACGCACCACTCGCAGTCTGCTGTACGTAATCGAACGATTCCGCTACAGCGGCGACGAGGGTCCGTCGCGCTGTTCGGGATGCTTGATGCTTCGCGGCTCTCGGCTCACACCGCTTGTAACGTGTGAATCACAGCGCTAATTAGCGGTGTTCCCGCAGAGATCCTTGGCGGGGCG
>JBQGOU010000330.1:0-3613 GCA_052086865.1 Cellulomonadaceae bacterium | reverse complement strand
GAGCCATTCCTGTTCCAGGTCGTGAGAGAGCAGGAGGTTCCAGTTCACCGGCCGCGGCGGCCCCGGAATGTCATCGTCAGGGTCGAGTCGCCCGAAGTCCTCCTCCTCCCATTCCACACGCTCGGAGGCCAGGTCGTCGGGCGGGAGCGTGGGGTCGTCGTTCATCATGCTTCGCCCCTCTCACATGGCCCGCGTGGGCTGCTCGTGCTCGGGCTGGTCCTGCTCGGGCGGCTCGAACACGACCTGACGCGCCGGTTGCCGCCGGTTCGGGGACTCCATCTGGGAGCGGCGACGCGGGGTGCCGATCTCGATGTTCATCCGGGCGGCGTCGGGTCCGAGCCGGTTCGCGATGAACTCCTTCGTCTCCACCCCGGTGTTGGGGTTCGTGTTCGGTTCGAGGCGGCCGTGCGCGACGAACCAGTCCAGCTTGGACAGCGTCTCGTCACCGCTGACAGCGGCTCCACGGAACGCGACGACATCGTGGAACGTGGTGGGCAGCTTGGTGCGCGACCCGTCGGGTCCGTACTCGTAGTGCTCCTGCCCGGCCTTGAAGTACAGGCGCGGTGTGCCGTCGTGCCAGGTCAGCTGCGGCTCGGAGGCGACGAACCCGTAGAAGGCATCGCCGATCTCGGGATCGGGGTTACGTGGCTGCTCGTTCATCGGATGCTCCCGTTGCTCTGCTCAGGCGGCCACCTCGTGTAGAAGCCGCTGGGTCAGGCAGGTGCACCCGAGCTCCCGCCCGTTGGATTAGTCCCGGTGGGGGTCGTGGAGGAGGCGTTCGACCTCGGCGCGGTCGGCTTTGAGCTGGGCACCGTCGGGGCGGTTGGGCCAGGCGCGCAGGTCGGTGATGATCGGCGGCGCGGAGCGGAGCAGGGTGACGGCGGTGCCGAACGGGAGCGTCCTGATCCGGTCCGGTGGGAGGATCGCGATGCGGCGGACGGAGCGCTGGTTGGAGCGGGAGCCGTAGTCTCCGACCGTGGTGGAGTCGGTCAGTTCGTCGCGCTCCCCGATCAACGTGGAGAGGTCTTGCAGGTCGCGGCTGTTGGAAGCGCCGCCGAGGAGGATCTTCACGATCGAGGCGTCCCAGATCGCCCCGGCCTGGTGCTCGTTCCACTTGTCCCGCGCCTGCGCGAGCGACTGCAATACCGCGAGCGTCGTGATCCCCGTTCCGCCGCCCTCGGCCATCAACGTCGGGAGGCTCGGCAGGGGTGCGAGGTTCCCGATCTCATCCAGGGCGAGCAGCATCGGCGGGTCGAGGCGGGCGCCGGCGGAGCGGGCGGCGAGGCGGCGGGCGGTCTCGACCAGATCCTCCACCAGCGCCGCAACGAGCGCGGCACTGTTCCCGGCCCCGGCGCCGGTGGCGAGGAGGAACAGGGTGCCGCGCTGTCGGATGAACGCTTCCGGGTCGAACTCCTCGCCCTCTCCCGGGGACACGGCGTCGAGCACCCGCGGGTCTGCGAGGGCTGCGAGCGAGAGGGACACGCCTTGCCAGATCGAATCCCTGGTGCGGGGGTCGGCGTCGATCATCGACGCGAGCGAGTCCGCCCACCCGGTCGCCGCATCCGGATGGTTCGTGAGGATCGCGACCGCATCCGCCGCCGACGTGGGGTCAAGCGTCCACCGGAACAACTCAGTCGGGGTACGCCGGTCCAGGGCGGCGGCGTGCAGCAATGCCTGGAGCGCGGCCCTCGTTTTCCCTTCCCAGAAGTCGCCGCCTTCGACTCCGCCCGAGCTGAGGCCGGTGGCGGAGGCGAGGCCGGCGGCGCGGATCATCGCGGTCTGCGGCGACTCGCAGCCCCGGATCGGTGACCAGCGGAGACCGGCGGGCAGGCCTTCGGCGAGGTGCTGCGGGTCGAACACCGCCACCGGTCCGATGCGCTTCCTCGCGCGCAGGCAGGCGGTGACGTTATCGGGGCGCGTGCTGGTCGTGACCACCGCACCGGGAGCGTCGAGGATCGCCGGGATCACGAGGAACAGGCCCTTGCCGCTCCTGGGGGCGCCGACGAGGAGGATCGAGTCCTCCACCGATGCCCAGACCTCGTGCCGGTGCGCGGTGCCGAGCAGGTAACCGACATCACCCGGTACGGGGTTCTCGAGTGTGGGGCGCAGGGTGCTGGCGCGGCGCATCAACGCTTTGGTGGAGGCTGTCTGGGCGATCTCGTGGCGGGTGGCGGTGCCCTCCTGCCGGTGCGGGTCCTGCGCGGTCTGCCGCATCGTGCGCCGCAGCAGACCCCACGTCCAGAACCCAGCCGTGACGAGGGCGCCGAGCATGAGAGCGGCGACGACCCAGTCGACGAAGGGGTTCAGGCCGTCGGCGCCGAGCTGCCCACCGGGATCGGCCGGGTTGAAGAACACCGCGACCCCGCCAGCGGCTCCGGCGGTGGGTTGCGGGCCGCCGGTGAGGAACGCGGCCACGCTGCCGGCGGCGCGGAGGACGAATGCGACCCCGAGGAGACCGCCGGCGGCGATGAGGATCAGGTTGGTGAGCTCGTCGCCCATCTGCCCGCTGCCGCCGGGGCGGCACTGCGGCCCGATCACTTCAGGCTCCGCACGGCGATCGTGCCGGAGACCCGCCCGACCAGCACCACCTCGCCCGCCCGCGCCGCCGCGACGACGGCCGGGTCGAGGAGGGCGCGTGCCCGTCCGTCGGGGGTCGCATCGGTGTGTGCGGTGATGAGGGCCACGGCGACGTCCTCGCCGGCGATGAACCCGTCGCCGCCGTCCACGGAGATCGGATCAGCCGCCCGCTGACGCTTCACCGCCCGCCGCGGCTCTGGTTTCTCCTCGGGCTCGGAGTCCGGGGCGGGGCGTTTGGCGGCGGGCAGGATGTCGGTGAAGGTCGTGCCGTCCGACTCGTGCACGGTCACTCTGACGGCGATGGTCCGGTCGTTCGTGGCGTGGTCGATGATCTGCGCGAACATGGCCCGCCGCCACGCGCTCACCTCGTCGGGCGGGTCGACGGGGCGGGTGTCGAGGGTGACGGTGAGGGTGCCGTCGTCGTGCACGTCGAGCACGAGATGCGGCACCGACACCGGAACAGACGAAGGAACAGCGGCAGAAGCAGGGGCGTGTCTCATGCCGCCAGGTGCACCCACCGCACCCCGGCCTATGTGCGCGCGGCCGCGCGCGAGCTGGTGTCGAAGAGCCGATTTTCGGCGGGATGGAGTTGATGCTGGACCACGTAGGAAGAACCCTTGATCTTCCACAGCCCCTGCCCGACCCCGAGCGTCGGGAGCAGCCCCTGCTCAGTGCCCGTCAGGCCGAGAGCGGCGGAGGTGGGGCCGAGCTGATCGGACTCCTGCCGGTAGATCACCCGCGTCTCCGCATTCGCGAGCAGGCTGTTGGCGAGGCCGCGCATGGCCGATCCCTGATCGCCCACATTGTCGAGATCGCTGATCTTGTGGAAGATCATCGCGTTCGCGATCCCGTACGCCCGCGCGAGCCGCCAGTGCGCATCCATCCGCCGCAACAGCGCGGGCTGGGACATGAGCCGCCAGGCCTCGTCGTAGATGCACCAGCGCTGGCCACCGGCCGGGTCCAGGAGCGCCGCTTCCATCCACGCCGACGAGCAGGTCATGAGCACGCTGATGAGGGTGGAGTTCTCGGTGACCTG
>JBQGOU010000329.1:0-3653 GCA_052086865.1 Cellulomonadaceae bacterium | reverse complement strand
CTGTGCCTCAGACCTGCGCGGCCACCTCGTCCTGGAGCCGTCCCCACAGCCCGTCCATCTGCTCGCGCAGCGAGGACTCGGCGCCGGCGCCGTCGAGCACGACGTCGGCCGCCTCGAGCCGCTCGGCGTCGCTCGCCTGCGCGGCGACCCGCCGGCGGGCCTCGGGGAGCGTCATCCCCCGGCGCTCGACGAGCCGGGTGATGCGCAGGTCCGCCGGGGCGTGCACAACCACGAGCAGGTGGAAGTCCTGCCCCTGGCCGGTCTCGACGAGCAGCGGGATGTCGTGGACGATGACTGCCCGCTCGTCCAACGCCTCGGCCGCGGCCTGTCGCTGCGCGGCGAGCCGGCGCACCTCCGGGTGGACGATGGCGTTGAGCCGGTCGAGGGCGTCCCGGTTGCCGAAGACGAGATGTCCGAGCGCGGCACGGTCCAGGGAGCCGTCCGCGGTGAGGACGTCCACGCCGAACTCCTCCTCGATGCGCTCGAGCCCCACGGTTCCGGGTTCGACGACATCCCGCGCGAGCTGGTCATGGTCGATGACGACGGCGCCGAGCTCGGCAAAGTGCCGTGCCGCCACCGACTTTCCGGCGCCGATCCCGCCGGTGAGTCCGATCCGGATCATCGCGCACCTCCGTTGGTCGTCGCCGGCGGGCGCCGGGACATCAACCGTACGAGGACCAGGCCGGAACCTCAATGCCCTCCGGCGCGGACGGACCCGGCGATCACCCCGCCGTGCCCGCAATCTTGGTCAGCAACCGCAGCAGCTCCCGCTGCTCGGCGGCGTCCAGATCGACCAGAAGGGACTGTGCACGCACCCCCCTGGCGCGGCGGGCCGCACCAAGAGCCGTGCGCCCGGCGTCGCTGAGCTCGACCAGGGTGGCACGCCGGTCCGAGGGGTCCGGCCTGCGCCGCACGAGCCCGGCGGCCTCAGCGGCATCCACCTTCGCGGTGACCGAGCGCGGCGCCACGTCCAGGGCCGTGGCCACGTCGCTCAGCCGACGCGGACCGTCGCACCGCTCGAGGACCCGCAGGAACCGGAACTGGCCCGGCGAGAGCCCGAGCGGCGCAAGGTCCTCGGCAGCCTCCTTGCGCACGGCACGCAGCGCCGCATGCAGCAGCGCAAGGAACTCGGCACCGGTTCCGTCCTGCTGACCATCGACCATGTAATGAGCCTACCTCACTGTGAGCCATTGACAGCGAGTTAACTGCTGAGTTAGGCTCAGCAAGTTCCTCGACCCTGGGAGGTCACATGTCCTTCTCTTCCTTCCCCGGTTCCGGCCCGCGCGGCCTGCGGACGTTCCACCAGGACGACTCCGTCACGCAGCACACCCTCGCCGCCGGCACCCTGACCCGCGTGGCTCGTCTCGCGGCGCCCTACCGACGCCGCCTGGCCGTCTTCCTCGGCCTGATCGCCCTGGAGGCCGCCGCCGGTGCCCTCACCCCACTGCTGTTCAAAGGCATCATCGACGACGGGATCGGCGCCGGACGCGCGGACGTCGTCCTGTGGCTCTCCGCCGCCGTGGCGGTCCTCGCCCTGGCATCGGCGGGGCTCTCCGTGGCCGAGCGCTGGGTGTCGGCACGTATCGGCGAGAGCCTCATCTTCGACCTGCGCACGCAGGTCTTCGACCATGTCCAGCGCATGCCGCTGGCCTTCTTCACCCGCACCCGCACCGGCGCACTGGTCCAGCGTCTCAACGGCGACGTCCTCGGCGCGCAGCAGGCCTTCACCTCCACGCTCTCCGGGCTCGTCAGCAACGTGCTGACCGTCACCTTCGTGCTCGCCGCGATGCTGTCCATGTCCTGGCAGCTGACCCTGGTCTCGCTCGCCCTGCTGCCGGCCTTCATCCTGCCCGCTCGGTGGATCGGCCCCCGCCTGGCCCAAATCACCCACCGCAGCTACCAGCTGAACGCGGACGCCGCACAGCTGATGAACGAGCGCTTCACCGTCTCCGGCGCACAGCTCGCCAAGACCTACGGGCGCGCCACGGACGAGTCGGACGAGTTCGCCCGCGCGGCGGGCGCGGTGCGCGACATCGGCGTGACCAAGTCCATGTACGGCACCGTCTTCCGCGTCGGCCTGGGCGCCGTGGCCTCCGTGGCCGTCGCGATCGTGTACGGCGCAGGCGGGCTGATGGCGATCACCGGATCCCTGAGCGTCGGCGTCGTCGTCGCCCTGACCGCCTACCTCGGGCGCCTCTACGGCCCCCTGACCGCACTGTCCAACGTCCAGGTCGACGTCATGACGGCGCTTGTGAGCTTCGAACGGGTGCTCGAGGTCCTGGACCTCGAGCCGGTGGTGACCGACGCCCCGGACGCCGGGGACCTGCGGGCCGCCGTCGCCGCCCACGGCGCAGGGATCACCCTGGACCGCGTGGACTTCCGCTACCCGGACGGGCGCCAGTCGCTCGCCTCGCTCGAAGCCGTCACCCACGCGGTGAAGGAACCGACGACGGACACGCTGCACGAGGTGTCGCTCACAATCGCCCCCGGCCAGCTGGTCGCCGTCGTCGGACCCTCCGGGGCGGGCAAGTCCACGCTGAGCCACCTGGTGAACCGGCTCTACGACCCCACGCGCGGAGCCGTCCGCATCGCCGGCTCCGACCTGCGGGAGGTCACGCAGGAGTCGGTGCACGCCGTCATAGGCACCGTCGCGCAGGACGCCCACATGTTCCACGACACCATTGCGGGGAACCTGCGCTACGCCCGCCCCGACGCAACCGACACGGAGCTTGAGCAGGCGCTGCGCGAGGCCCACGTCTGGGACCTCGTCGCGTCCTTGCCCGCCGGCCTCGACACCGTCGTCGGAGACCGCGGCTACCGGCTCTCCGGTGGCGAACGGCAGCGACTCGCCATCGCCCGCCTCCTGCTCAAGGAGCCCGACGTGGTGGTCCTCGACGAGGCCACCGCGCATCTCGACTCCGAGTCCGAGGCCGCTGTCCAGCGCGCCCTCGCGAATGCGCTGAGCGGGCGCACCTCAATCGTCATCGCGCACCGGCTGTCGACGATCCGGGACGCGGACCAGATCGTGGTGCTCGACCAGGGCCGGATCGTCGCGCAGGGAACTCACACCGAGCTGCTCGCCGCCGGGGGGCTGTACGCCGACCTGTACCGCACTCAGTTCGCGGACCAGTCAGTCACCTGCGCGGCTTGAGCCGCTCCCCCGCCGGCCAGCCGGCCCCCGCGCCCAGGGCCGGGCGCCTACCAGGCGAGCAGGGCGCGGATCCTCGCCGCCGTGCGCGGACGGATCCGGCCGAGCACCGACGCCGCAGGAACGACGAAGGGCCGGCCACCGTGAGGTGACCGGCCCTTCGTGCCGTGCCAGCTGAGATCGGTGCGGACCGCAACCGGCCCGCGACTCAGCTCAGCTGTTCAGCTCAGTTGCCCGTGAGCTTCTCGCGCAGTGCGGCGAGCGCCTCGTCAGACGCCAGCGTGCCTGCCGCCTCCTGAGCGGCCGGGGCCGAGGAGTAGGAGGACGAGGAGGACGAACCGGCGGCCGCCGAGTCACCGCCACCCGATGCGGCGTCGATGTCCGCCTTGATCGCCTCGGCGACCTGCTTGCGGTGGGCCTCCCAGCGCTCGTGGGCCTTGGCGTACTGCGCCTCCCAGGCCTCGCGCTGGGCCTCGAAGCCCTCGAGCCACTCCTGCGCCTCGGA
>JBQGOU010000328.1:0-3653 GCA_052086865.1 Cellulomonadaceae bacterium | reverse complement strand
GTCAACGGGCGCCGTCTGACCTGGACGAATGACGAGGCGTACGAGGTGACGGTCGCCGTCGCGGACGGATCGCTTGACTCGGTGCAGGAGATCGCCGCGTGTATCGGTGCCGCGATGTCCTAACGATGCCGGCGCGGGAGCTGACGTCGTCACCTCACCTCGCGGCGTCCGGCGCGCTCGGCGAACGCATCGATGGCGCCGAGCACCTCGTCGCTGCGCCAGAACGGTCCACAGCGGTGCTCGCTTCTGGACGTCGCGATCCCGGCGTCCACCAAGGCTCGCAGAGGTGGGTAGATGTTCGGCTGCTGGACCCCGAGCTCCTGTGCGGCCGTTGCGGAGTCGAGCACGGGGCGGCGGGCAAGGATGTCGAGCAGGCGCCACGCGTTGCTGTCCTTGCGGGCGCTGAGCCTGCCCTCCCACTCGGCCCTGATCGCGTCGATGTCCCCGACGAGGCGCCGGGCGTTGCCGACGGCCCGCAGCGAAGCGTCGGCGAAGGCTCGCACGATCGGGCTCACGTCCCCTTCGCGGTAGGCGGTGAGCGCCCGGTGGTACCCGTCGACGTCCGCAAGCAGGCCCGCGGACACCGGGACGGCGACGTTGCGGGTCACGCCTCGTCGGCGCAGCATGGACTGCGCCAGGGCCCGCCCGGTTCGCCCGTTGCCGTCGGTGAACGGATGGATGGTCTCGAACTGTGCGTGTGCGACGGCGGTCGAGACCAGGGCCTGCGTGTCTCTGCGATTCGCGAACTGGACGAGGTCGTCGACGAGCTCTGGCACCAGGGCGTGGTGGGGGGCGACGAAGGTGGCGCCCACGGGAGAGTCGGATCGGATTCCGATCCACACGGCTTCCTCGCGCCACAGGCCCGGGCGGTGGCGCGGCTGGTGGGCGAGCAGCACCGCGTGCATCTGACCGATCGCCGGGGCCGATATGTCCTGGGACAGGTCGATTGCGGCCTGCAGGGCGCGGGTGTTCTCGGTGATCTGCTCCGCGTTGCGTCCGGACCGCGCCCCGAGCTCGGCGCTGAAGATCGCCCGGGCGGATGCCGTGAGGTTCTCGATCTGCGAGGACGACGCCGCCTCGGAACGCAGGAGTATCGGGGCGAACGAGGCGACGCGCGCGCCGAGCTCGGCGTCGAAGCGGCTGAGCTCCAGCGTGGCCTGCTCGGCGGCCGCCATCGTGGGATCGTCCGGCTGTGGACTCAATGTGGCGACGCGTGCGGGCACCGCCGAGCGATATCGCGCTTCAGCCGGAGTCCTGGCGGATGACGTGGTCCAGGACGTGCTGGGCACCCAGGTCTGGTCCTGCCAGCCGATGGCAGGCCAGCTGCTGCGCGAGTCCATCAGAGCACCTCGTCATATTATGAGTTTCTCGATTATCTCATAAAAGTTGCTCGTGGGCTTATGGCTTCGGGGGAATCAGGCTGTGGAGACTCGCGAGGTTCAAGACTCGCGTGCGAACTCCCAGTCGGCGACCCAGGCGAAGATCGAGCGCAGCTGCGGTTCCCATCGTTCGCGCACGGCCTGCACATTGGCGTCCGCGGCGACCGTCACCGATCCCGAACCCCATAGCGGCCGGGTCCAGCGAACCATCGAGATGGTGGCCGCGGAGACCTCGGGATCCTCCCGGAGGGCCACGAGTGCCTCGGCCTGGGTCTCGGTTCCGCCGGTCCAGGTGAACTGCACGTTCCCGGCGATCACCGACGACAGCGACTGGCCCCGGAGGGTGGCCAGCTCGCGCGCGCGACGGTGGACGGCGGGGGGCAGGTCAACCGTGGCTCGCATGTGTACATCACAGTTGCATCATTAGTGATGCGCTCTGGGGGAATAGCGCGCCGACGTCGGTCGTTGTCGGCTGGTGTGCACCGTGGCGCCTTGGCGCGGGCACACCCGCGGGGCGCGGCGGCGACAATCGACCTGCCAGGAGAACCATGTCCGCCACGACCACCCACGGCGCTCGCACGTCCGTCGCCATCCACGATCTGCTCGCCAGCCGCTGGAGCCCGCGGGCGTACGACCCCGCGCGAACCGTCTCGAACGAGGAGCTCACCTCTCTGCTCGAGGCGGCGCGGTGGGCGCCCTCGGCCTCCAACCTCCAGCCCCGCAGGCTGCTGGTCTTCCGGCGCGGAACGCCCGAGTTCGACCGCGTGGTCAAGCATCTGACGGGGCGGAACCCGCAGTGGGCGACCAACGCTGCCGTGCTGGTGGTCGGCGTGGCCGAGCTGCGTGGCCCGGACGGCGCGCCGCGCCGCTGGGCGCAGTACGACCTCGGGCAGTCGATCGCGCACCTGACGGTGCAGGCGCAGTCGCTGGGCCTGTCCGTGCGGCAGATGGGCGGGATCGACGCGGCGGGTCTGGCAGGCGAGTTCGGCGTGCCGGACCGCTACGAGGTCATGACCGTGACCGCCGTCGGGCACCTGGGAGATCAGGGCGCCGGCGTGAGCACGCACCGCCGCGAGCGGCTGCCGCTGGCACAGCTCGTCAACCCGGCCACCTGGTAGGACCCGACGGCGCCGGTGCGCGCCCTACTCGCTTGCGATCGACGTGAGCACGGGCAACCGCGCCGCACGTACTGCGGGCCACAGCGCCGCCAGCACGCCGACCACGACCGCCAGGCCGAGCATGCCGCCCAGCTCGCCCCACGGGATCACGAGCTCGGACAGCCCCTGGTCGGCGTACACGGTGGGAAGCGCGGAGGCCACGCCGACGCCGATCGCGAGCCCGAACGTGGTGCCGAACAGCGCCGTCATGACCGACTCCACCACCGTCACGCCGGCCAGCTGCAGGCGCCCGAGGCCGACGGCCCGTTCCAGCCCGATCTCGCGTGTGCGCTCCATAATCGACAGCGCAAGAGAGTTCACGATGCCGAGCACCGCGATGACGATCGAGAGCGCCAGCAAGGCGTACAGGATGCTCAGCATCTGCTGCACCTGACTGGTGAGCGACGCCGTGAACTCCTCCTGGTCCTGCACCGAGACCACGAGGTACGGGGCGACCGCCTCGGTCAGGCCCGCCCGGACCTGCGCGGGGTCGGCATCGTCCGCGACAGTCACGAACACCGTGTTCAGCAGGCGGACCTGTGCAGGCATCGTGGCATCGAGGACGTCCTCGGGAACCATCAGGCCGACGCCGAGCCCCTGTGACTCGAAGATCGCGCCGAGCCTCACCTCCCGGGCGCCCGTCGTGCCGTCCGCCGAGGGCGCCACGGCCGTCACCGTCAGGCTCTGCCCGACGGTCCAGCCATAAGTGTCCGCGGCCGTCGTGGACGCCAGCGCATCGCCGCGGTCGAACGAGCTCAGGTCACCGGCCACCGTGGTGACCGACATCGTGTCCGGGAAGAAGCCAGGCTCAGCGGCGCTGACGTACGTGTACTCCCCGTCGACCACGGCCGGGCCGTAGTCGAGCCGGTCGAACCGCGCGATCCCCGGCACCTGGGACGCCGCGTCCGCGGCGCCGGCCGGGATGTCTCCCTGGGCGCCGCGCAGGATGAGGTCCGCATGCACGGTCTCGTCGACGATTCCCGCCACGGAGGACTCCGTGGACGCGGCCACCGTGGCCGCAGCCCCCACGAGCGCCATGCCGATCATCAGGGCGCTGGCCGTGCTCGCCGACCTGCGCGGGTTGCGCTCCAGGTTGCCGCGTGCCAGCGCGACCACG
>JBQGOU010000327.1:0-3665 GCA_052086865.1 Cellulomonadaceae bacterium | reverse complement strand
CACGGTCCGGGCGAGCGTCGTCAGTGCCACTGCCTGGAGTCGCGCACGGGAGAGGGGCGCTGGTTGCGGCAGGTCTTCCGGCAGCGATGACTCGTCTTTGGGCGCTGGCGGCCGCTCGCCTCCGGGCGCGGTGGAGACCGCAGACGGCGTCGGTCCTTCGCTGCGCCGGCCGGACTGAGCCATGAAGGCGTCGAGGGCGGTGCGCAGTACCCGACCGTGGTAGTCCGTGAGAAATCCG
Organism: Cellulomonadaceae bacterium; assembly: GCA_052086865.1. Taxonomy (GTDB): domain Bacteria; phylum Actinomycetota; class Actinomycetes; order Actinomycetales; family Cellulomonadaceae; genus Flavimobilis. The sequence continues at coordinate 3,427 of JBQGOU010000327.1, read as the reverse complement.
GACAAGTGGTAGCCATCCATCGTCTTGGACAGCTCCACGAACTCGCGTTCCTGAGCCCTCGAGAAACCGCGTTCGTCGGACTCCGGGTCTGTGACGTGGGCGAAACGGCGGGCGAGAGTCGTGAATGCGGTCATCGTGTGCTCGCCGGCGAGCTCCAGCAGCAACTCCTCGCCGGTGCCGCGCCACACGCCGTCATCGTGATCCGGGCGTCCTGTCTCGGGTGAGTGGTCCTCGGGTACGGCGTGGTGGTGGCCGTCGGGAACTGATGACGTCAGTGCGTCGATCCGTGCCGGCGAAGTCGCGACCATGGCGGTCAGTACGGTCGCGTGCTCGGTGCTGACCGAGCCAGCGCGGGCGGCGCGTGCCGTGGCCACCAGGGTGTCGCGCAGCATGCGCGCGGCGCGGACGTGCTGGCCCGCGACGCGGGTGGAGCAGTTCACTGATGCCGCGACCCAACCGACGAACGTCCGATGCGCGTCCAGCGCCCACAACCCGTCGGTCTCGACCTGGCCGAGCCAGCCCAGACGCTGGGCGGACAGACGTTCGGTGGCGGCATGCACGCGGGCCTGCGCCTCGGCTGCCGCTGCGCCGTGCAGACGCGTCGGGTCCGACGCCGTGATCGTCGCGACCAGCGAGTCCAGGAGCCGCAGCTGCGCGTCGAGTGACGTCGGGATAGCCACGTCGCCGGAGGGGGCGTCGTCTGTGGGCGACACGTTGCCGCGCCCGTGGTCCTCGTTCCCTGTCACCGACATGTCGCCCCCTCTCGTCGTCGTCGACGCCCTTGCGGCGTGATCCCAGTCTATCGAACATGCGTTCGCAGAACAAGCCAGCAGCCGCAGAATTTCAACGATTCTGCGGTGTGGTTCTGTGGATGGAAGTGTCGTCCACAGGCGTAGGCGTCAGGTGTCGGGTCCGGTTGGCGCGGCCCGCCTAGACTCGTGTCACGTGAGCACCCGAGAGCTGTACCCCGAGATCGAACCGTACGACCACGGCCTGCTCGACGTCGGTGACGGCCAGCAGGTCTACTACGAGGTCTGCGGCAACCCCGAGGGGAAGCCCGCCGTCTTCCTGCATGGCGGCCCCGGAGGAGGGTCGAGCCCCGTGCACCGCCGGCTGTTCGATCCCGAGCGCTACCGCATTGTCCTGCTGGACCAGCGAGGCTGCGGGCGCAGCCTGCCGCACGCCAGCGAACCGGACGCGGACCTCGCCACCAACACGACGTGGCACCTGGTCGCCGATCTGGAGCGACTGCGCGAGCATCTGGGCATCGATCGGTGGCTGGTGTTCGGTGGCTCCTGGGGCAGCACGCTCGCCCTCGCCTACGCGCAGACTCACCCGGATCGCGTCGCCGAACTCGTGCTGCGCGGCATCTTCACGCTGCGTCGCTCCGAGCTGGAGTGGTTCTACCAGGAGGGGGCGAACCACCTGTTCCCCGACCGGTTCGAGCCGTACCTGGCCCAGGTGCCCGAGGGGGAGCGGGGGGACATCATCTCCGCCTACCACCGCATGCTGACCGATCCCGATCCGGCGGTGCACGTGCCGGCGGGGGTCGCATGGACCACCTGGGAGTCGGCGACGGTGCACCTCATCGAGGACGAGGCGCACATTGCCGACGCCGAGAACCCCGCCTACGCCACGGCGTTCGCCCGGATCGAGAACCACTACTTCGTGCACGGGGGGTGGCTACGCGAGGGACAGCTCATCGCCGAGGCCGGTGTTCTGGCGAACATCCCCGGCGTGATCGTGCAGGGGCGCTACGACGTCGTCTGCCCGCCCGTCACTGCCTGGGACCTGCACCGTGCCTGGCCGCAGTCGGAGCTCGTCGTCATCCCGGATGCCGGCCACGCCTTCAATGAGCCGGGCATCCTCAGCGCGCTGCTCGACGCGACGGACCGCTTCGCCCAGTAGCCCTTCTCGTCACGCAGCCGGCCAGACCTCGGATTCCGCGCGCTGGACGGTTCTGAGTCGTCTGGGGAGCGGATTCCGCGGCAGGGGCGGGCCCGCGCGAGGGCCTCGACCAGTGGCCCACAGGCCTACCCGCTCCTCTTCACACCCGATGGCTTCTTCGCATCTGACGACGCCTTCTTCCCGCCCGACGGCGTCTTTGTTGCGGTCCTTGTCACGTCGGCTCCGGCGGAGGCGTTCGCGCCGCTCTTCGACGAGGCACTGCTCTTGTCCTTGCGCGCCTTCTCGACGCTGCGACGCAGCGCGTCCATGAGGTCGATCACCTCGGCCTCCTTCTCGCGAGGAGCCGCGCCGAAGGTCGCCTCGGTGTCGACAGCGTCGCCCGCCTCGATCTTGGCGTCGATCAGCTTGGTGAGCTCGACCTGGTACTCGTCGGTGAACTTCTCGGGTTCGAAGTCGGTGGCGTAGGAGTCGACCAGAGCGGCGGACATCTCGAGCTCCTTCGCGGAGATGCGCACGTCCTGATCGAGCGACTCGAACTCGACGTGCCGGATCTCGTCGGCCCACAACAAGGTCTGGACCGCCAGGACACCGTCGTGCACGCGCAGCGCCGCGAGCCGGGTCTTCTGCCGCAGCGCGAACTTCACGATGGCGGTCCGGTCCGTCTTCTCCAGCGTCCGCATGAGCAGCACGTACGCCTTGGGCGACTTCGAGTCCGGTTCGAGCACATACGTCTTGTCCAGCAGGATCGGATCGATCTGCTCGGACGGCACGAACTCGACGACCTCAATCTCCCGGCTGCGTTCCGCCGGCAGCGACGCGAAGTCGTCCTCCGTCAGCGGAACCGTGTGCTCGCCGTCGTCGTACGCCTTGGCGATGTGGTCGTAGTCGATCACCTTGTCGCAGACCTCGCAGCGGCGCTGGTAGCGGATCCGGCCGCCGTCGGCGTCGTGGATCTGGTGCAGGGCGACGTCGTGGCTCTCGGTGGCGCCGAACAGCTTCACCGGCACGTTGACCAGGCCGAAGGTCACCGCGCCCTTCCAGATCGATCGCATGCTCCAGTACAGCACCGGCGCGGCTCCACGGCGACCGTGCGCGCCCGCGCGGCGAGCGTGGCCGTGCGCCGTGCGCCGCGCGCCGCGCGCCGCGCGGTGAGCGTGCGGGGGTGCACTCGCGCTCGCACAGGGCCACGATGGGCTTATGGCCAGGACCTCAGGGCAGGAGATCGATATCGGCGGTCGTCCGGTGCGGGTGACCAACCTGGACAAGGTGATGTACCCAGCCACGGGCACCACCAAGGGCGACGTCATCGGCTACTACCGGCAGATCGCGGGCCTGATGCTGCCGCACTGCCGGCTGCGGCCTGCCACCCGCAAGCGCTGGGTGAACGGCGTCGGGACCACGGACCATCCAGGGGAGGTGTTCTTCCAGAAGAAACTCGATGCCTCCGCGCCGGACTGGGTGGCCCGGCGCAGCATCGAGCACAAGGACCACGCCAACGACTACCCGCTCGTGGACGACG
>JBQGOU010000326.1:0-3681 GCA_052086865.1 Cellulomonadaceae bacterium | reverse complement strand
TCGCGCCTACGTCACCGGTGCCGCTCACTCGTGCCTCCGTCTCGTGCATCCGCCGGAGGTGCCGGCCGTAGCGAGACCTGCCCCGCGGATGTCACTGCCTACGCTATGGGCCGACCCGGGCAGCGTCAACGACCGCGACGCACGTACCGGCGGCGTGTCGCGTCGGCGTGTCTCACCCTCGACCTGAACCTGAGGGTCCAGGGCTTCCGCAGCGTCAGCGGTCGGCGATTCCCTGCCGCAGCAGCGCGGTGTGCAGCTGCGCGAAGGTCTCCCCCAGCTCGACGCTCTGCGCGGCCGCCCGGGCGCGCGCCGACGGTGCGGACTTGCCGCGGACGGGGGCGACGACCTGCTCGATGAGCGAGAGCTCACGGTCGACGGCGGTGCGCAGCGCGCGCAGGTGGCGCGCCTCGATCCCGTGTTCGGCAAGGGTGGCCACCAGGTCCACGACCGTACGTGTCCACCCGTCGTAGTGCCCGCGCGAGTCGGGCGTGATGATCCCCGCCGCCACGAGGTCGGCGACCACGCCGACCTCGAGCCCGGAGTCCGCGGCCAGCGTCTCGACCGTCACGCGGTCCGCAGCACGCAGGCCCGCCGGGGCGTCGGCAACAGGTCGCGGCGTCGGCGACTGTGTCTGCGGCGCGGCGTCCAGCGCCGCAAGCTTGGCCTTGATGACCTTCAGCGGGAGGTAGCGGTCACGCTGCTCCCCCAGCACGAAGCGCAGGCGCTCGACGTCGGCGAGGGAGTACTGGCGGTAGCCCGCCGGCGTCCGCCGGGGCTCGACCAGGCCCTGGTCCTCGAGGAAACGCAGCTTCGAGTGGCTGACCGCGGGGAACTCCGGCTGCAGCACGCCGAGGACGTCCGAGATCCGCATCGTCGGGGTGTGTGAGATACCTGCCGGCCACGGCTCGACGACGTGCGGGCGCGCAGGGGCCGGACGGGGCGCCTCGTCGCCGTCGTGCGCGTCCCAGCGTGCGGGACGGTCCTGTCCGCTCACTCCCCCGGCTCCGCGTGTTCCTGCCCGGACCCCGACTGTGGGCTGGCGTGGAAGGTCATGCGGTACTTGCCGATCTGCACCTCGTCCCCGGTGCGCAGCCAGGCCGTGTCGATCCGTTCCCGGTTGACGTAGGTGCCGTTCAGGGAGCCGGAGTCACGCACTGCGAACCGGTTGCCGTCACGCATGAAGAGCGCGTGCTTGCGCGAGACCGTGACGTCGTCGAGGAAGATGTCGGCACGCTCGCTCCGGCCCGCCGTGGTGCGCTCGGCGTCGAGCAGGAACCGGGCTCCTGCGCTGGGCCCGCGCTGCATGATCAGCAGTGCCGAGGTGGCCGGGAGCGCAGCGATCGCCGCATGCTCGTCAGCGCTGACGCGCACGACGAACTGGTCGTCCTGTGGCGCGCCCGCGCCGATGGCGCCGAAGACGGCCGTCGTCTCGGGGTCGGACGGGCCCGAGGAGGCGGGCGCCTCGCTGCCGGCATCCCCGCGGGGATCTGCGGTCATTCGTCCTCCTCGTGCACACGGGTGCCGCCCGCACGGCTGGCGCGGTCCGGACTGCCTACCTTAGTCGCGTCGGGCGCCCCGGTCGAAGTTCCCGGGGTCATGATCCGCTCGCGGCCGTGTCTGGACTGGCGAAGGACGGGGTGCTCGGCTCGCGCACGGCGTCGACGACCAGCTCGTCGCGCTCCTGGACGGATCCCGTGGCACCGTCGGATCGCACGGTGGCCATCGCCCCGCCTGGAATCTCGAGGGCGGGCATCAACGTGGCCGGGTTGCCGATCGCACGCCATACGTACGGTGACTCGAGCAGCTGCCCGTCTGCGACGATCCCCTGAGCAGTGTCGGTGAAGTACGAGCTCGCCACGAGACGCACACCGTCCACGGACACCGCCTCGGCGCCGGCGTTGCGCAGCTCCTCCAGGATGGTGAGCATCGTCGTGAAACGCACGGTCTGACTTCCCTCGACGATCGTGATCTCGATGCCCGAGCCCTGGGCCGGCAGACGCCCGGAGAGGATGCCCTGGGTCTGGGCCCGCTGCGTGGCCGCCTCGAGCGCGGATGCCTCGTCGGCCGTGCCGGACTCGAGGTCCGCGCGCTGCGCCTGCAGGGCGGCGAGCTGCTCCTCGAGCTCGTTACCGCGCTGGGTGGACTCGTCGAGGATGCGCACGAGGTCGGACTGGCGCAGGGAGGACAAGGACTCGTCGTTGTTCTGGGAGACCTGAACCACGACGGCGAAACCCAGCAGCCCGCACAGCAGCCCGACGACGACGTGGGTGGGGGTGAGCGGCGCGCGCAGGGTGTCGCCGAGGATCTGCCAGGCGGACCGGCGCGGGCGCGGCTGCCCCGAGTCGGGAGCGGCCTCGGGTGCGGCGGGGCCCACGCCTTCCGGCGGGGGCGGGTTCTCCCTCGGGGTCGGGGTCCTCCGTGCAGCCACGGTCAGGCCTTGAACAGGTGCCGGCGGATGGCAGCCGCATTCGAGAAGATGCGGATGCCGAGCACCACCACCACGCCCGTGGACAGCTGCGAGCCCACACCGAGCTGGTCGCCGAGGAAGACGATCAACGCTGCGACGACGACGTTGGACAGGAAGGACACCAGGAACACCCGGTCGTCGAAGATGCCGTCGAGCAGGGCTCGCAGACCACCGAACAGGGCGTCCAGCGCTGCGACGACGGCGATCGGGAGATACGGCTGCATCCCCACCGGCACCTCAGGCTGGAAGTACAACCCCGCCAGCGCGCCAAGAACCAGGCCGACTACGGCGATCATCGATCCTCCTCGGACGGAACCGGCCCGCTCTGCTCCTCGGCCGGCGCGGCTGGGCTCGATCCTATGTCGGGCGTCTGCGCCACGAAGAGCGTGGCGCTGTGCCCGGCCGCAAGATGCACCTCGTCGACACTGCTCAGGGCGAACGCGATGCCGTACCGCGAGGACAGAACCATCAGGTGCTGCTGGGCCTGGGTCCTGGCGAAGTAGGTCGCCAAGGTCGTCGGGTCTCCGATGGCGGTGATCTCGTACGGCCCACTGAGGCCGACGAGATCGACGAGGATCGCTCCCCCCGCGGAGCGGATGGCGCTCGTCGCCGTCAGACGCTGGCCGTTGACGGAGATGGCCTCGGCGCCGGAGGCCCACAGCGCGTTGACCACGACCTGGACGTCGTAGTCCTGAACGCGCAGGCGCAGATCCGTCGCATCCTCGGCCGCCGCCGGGGCATCACGCAGCTCGACGATGATGCCTGGGCCGGTCACCGCGACGGTGCCGGCGGAGACGGCATCCCGTTCGGTCTGGCGCAGCAGCTGCGGGAAGGTGTCCGACAGCGCGTCGGCCTGGAGCCGTTCGAGATCGCCGGCGACGGCGGAGATGTCCGCCGTCAGGGCGCCGACCCGATCGCGGCCGGCCACCACCTCGTTCTCCAGCAGGGTGCGCGCGGCGACGGCGTCGGGCTGCGGCGCCCGCAGCGCCGTCGTCGCCGCCGCCGTCATCACGCCGAGGGCGATGGCGACGGCGAGAACGACACCCCGGCGCCACGCTGTGAGCGGCTGGTCCTCGCCGGCGGATCGGCGCGCGGCGGCTGCGGCGTACCCGGGGTCGAGCGGCTGGCGCATGACCTCGTCGAGCAGGACCATCGAGGCGTCCGGCCGGGGCGCGGGCTGCATGGACCTTCCCTCCGATCGGGTGCGGGCACCG
>JBQGOU010000325.1:2946-3708 GCA_052086865.1 Cellulomonadaceae bacterium | reverse complement strand
CCGCGCTGGGACAGCTCGGCGCCGCGGAAGAAGTTCCCGCCGCCGACGACGATCGCGACCTGCACGCCCTGGGCGACGGCTGCGGCGATCTCCGCCGCCACGCGCTGCACGACGTCCGGGGCGAGGCCGATCTGCCCCCCGCCGAAGGTCTCCCCCGAGAGCTTGAGCAGAACCCGGCGCGCGGGCTTGGGGCTGTCAGCGGCGGTTGTGGCCTCGGCCATCTGTGTCTCACGCACCTTCGGTGTTCGGCGGGTCGGGCTCGTGCAGGTGCGGGGCCTCGGCCCCGTCCGCGACCGGCCGGAATCGGCCGGTCGCGGCGTGCGGATCAGGAACCGACGCGGAAGCGCACGAAGCCGGTGATCGTGCCACCGGCCTCGGCCACCACCTGGCCGACCGTCTTCTTCGGGTCCTTGGCCAGCGGCTGGTCCACGAGGACGACGTCCTTGAAGAAGCCGTTCAGGCGACCCTCGACGATCTTGGGCAGCGCGGCCTCGGGCTTGCCCTCGTTGCGCGAGGTCTCCTCGGCGATGCGGCGCTCGTTGGCCACCGTCTCGGCCGGGACGTCGTCGCGGGTCAGGTACGTCGGGGACATGGCGGCCACGTGCTGGGCCACATCCTTGGCGACCTCGGCGCCGGCGGCGTCCGTCGCGACGAGCACGCCGATCGACGGCGGCAGGTCACGGGAGGTGCGGTGCAGGTAGCTGGTGACCTTCTCGCCGGCGAGACGCTCGACGCGTCGCAGCACAACCTTCTCCCCGAGGG
>JBQGOU010000325.1:0-2936 GCA_052086865.1 Cellulomonadaceae bacterium | reverse complement strand
AGGGCCGCGTCGGCGTCCCGGGCACCCGCTGCGGCCGCGGCGTGCAGCACGCGGTCGGCCAGGGAGATGAAGGTCTCGTTCTTGGCGACGAAGTCGGTTTCGGAGTTGAGCTCGATGATCGTGCCCACCTCGCCCTCGACCTCGGCGGAGGGATCGACGGTCAGCGCGACCAGACCCTCGGAGGTGGACCGGCCCTCACGCTTCGCCACGCCCTTGAGACCCTTGACGCGGATGATCTCCAGCGCCTTCTCGGCGTTGCCGTCGGCCTCGTCCAGCGCCTTCTTGACGTCGAGCATGCCGGCGCCGGTGCGCTCGCGGAGCGCCTTGATGTCTGCGGCGGTGTAGTTCGCCATGGTGTGTGTCCCTTTGCCTGTGTCGGTGGTCAACGGTCGGCCGCGGGGCGGGCGGGCAGCGCCCGCCCGCCCCGGGCGACTCACTCGGACTTGGTGGCCTCGTCGGCGACCTCGGCGGCCACCTCGTCGACGATCTCGGCGGCGACCTCGGCGGTCTCCGCCTCCTCGACGGCCTCGACGGCCTCGGCGACGACCTCAGCCTCGGCGGCAACCTCGGCCACGGCCTCGGTGACGACGTCGGCCTCGGCCTGGGCCTCGGCGAGCTTGGCGACCTCCGCGTCCTCCGTGGTCTCGGCGGTGGCCGGAGCCTTGTCGCCGGCCAGGAGCTCGCGCTCCCACTCGGCCAGCGGCTCGGCGGGGGCCGCAGCCTCGTCGGAGCCCGACTTGCCGGCAGCGCGCTGGAGCAGGCCGTCCGCAACGGCGTCGGCGACCACACGGGTGAGCAGGCCCACGGCGCGGATCGCGTCGTCGTTACCCGGGATCTTGTAGTCCACGACGTCGGGGTCGCAGTTGGTGTCCAGGATCGCGACGACGGGGATGTTCAGCTTGTGCGCCTCGTTGACCGCAAGGTGCTCCTTGTTCGTGTCGACGATCCAGACCGCGGACGGCACCTTGGCCATATCGCGGATACCGCCGAGCGAACGGGTCAGCTTGTCCTTCTCGCGGCGCAGGACGAGCAGCTCCTTCTTGGTCAGCCCGGATGCAGCGACGTCGTCGAAGTCGATCTGCTCGAGCTCCTTCATCCGCTGCAGACGCTTGTGCACCGTGCCGAAGTTGGTGAGCATGCCACCGAGCCAGCGGTGGTTGACGTAGGGCATCCCGACGCGCGAGGCCTGCTCGGCGATGGCTTCCTGCGCCTGCTTCTTGGTGCCGACGAACAGGATCGTGCCGCCGTGGGCGACCGTCTGCTTGACGAACTCGTAGGCGGTGTCGATGTAGCTCAGCGACTGCTGCAGGTCGACGATGTAGATGCCGTTGCGCTCCGTGAAGATGAACCTCTTCATCTTCGGGTTCCAACGACGGGTCTGGTGTCCGAAGTGGACACCGCTCTCGAGGAGCTGGCGCATGGTCACGACGGCCATGGCACTTCCTTTCGGCACGCGGCTGCGCGCGTGCGTCTCGCAGGGCGGTCGATCGCTCGGCCGCATTCGGTTGTTCCGTGACCCGCCGGCGGCGGGTCGCGCCTGGCGAACCGACCGGCCGACACCGGGGCCGTGGCCCCGGACCAGCGCCAGCACGGTCCCCCGTCGCGGTCTCCCGCGGCGGGACGTGGTTCGCGTGAAGTCACCGACGGGTGCCGGCCGTCGCCGTGCGGGCACGACGCGACGACCGAGATCCATCGGTGCTGGGAGCAGTCTACCCGATCGGACGACCACATCCGGGCGGCGGACACGGGCACGCACAGGGCGTACGACCAGGCCTGCGCCTGCGGCGCCGCCCGGGGTCCGATGTGACCATGATCTCTCGTCACACCCCGCAGCTGACCGCGCTGATCGTCCTCGTGCTGGCCGCCGCGCCGGGCGCCGCACCGCCCGGCACGGCGGAGATCGCACACGGATACGCCATGGCGGCCGCGACCGCCGTCGACGACGGCGCGACGGGCTACACCTCCCCCGTCGGACCCAATCCCGTGGTGCTGCGACCCTTCGACCCCCCGCCCCAGCCCTGGCTGGCCGGGCATCGCGGGGTGGACCTGCGCGCCAGCGCCGGCGTGGTGCTCGCGCCCGCGGACGGGCGGGTGAGCTTCGCCGGCCCGGTGGTCGACCGCGGCGTGCTCGTGCTCGAGCACCCCGACGGCCTGCGCAGCTCTTTCGAGGCCGTCGCCACGGCCCTGACCGTGGGTGCCGCGGTGCGCCGCGGCCAGGTCGTGGCGCAGGTTGAGCCGTCCGGACACTGCCCGGAGCACGCCTGCGTGCACTGGGGCGTGCGCGCCGGTGAGCGCTACCTCGACCCGATGACCCTGCTCGGGCACGTTCGAGTGGTTCTGCTGCCCCCGCGCTGACCACACCGGACGCGTTTCGGCAGCGTCGGCTAGGCCCGCGGATGCGCCTGCCGGTAGGTGGCCCGCAGACGTTCGGCGCTAACGTGCGTGTACTTCTGCGTGGTCGCCAGGCTGGCGTGCCCGAGCACCTCCTGGACTCCGCGCAGATCCGATCCGCCCTCGAGCAGATGCGTGGCCGCGCTGTGCCGCAACCCGTGCGGGGCCAGGTCCTCAACCCCGGCGAGTGCGGTCAGCTCGTGGACCGCACGGCGGATCTGGCGCTGGCCCCACCGCCCGCCGCGCGGGCCGAGCAGCAGTGCGGGCCCCGACCCCTCGGTGGCAAGCCCGGCCCGCCGGCTCAGCCATGCCCGGATGGCGGTCTGGGCCGGCACCCCGAAGGGCACCACCCGCTCCTTGTCACCCTTGCCGAGCACGTGCAGCGTGCGCTCAGCCAGGTCGACGTCGTCCACGTCGACCCCTTCGAGCTCACCCACGCGGATCCCGGTGGCGTACAGCAGCTCGAGCGCGCACCAGTCCCGCACGTGGGCAGGGACGCCGTCCTCGGCCCGGGCGCGGGCGGCCTCCATGAGGGTGCGCGCACC
>JBQGOU010000324.1:0-3746 GCA_052086865.1 Cellulomonadaceae bacterium | reverse complement strand
CTCTAAGCCGTCCGCCGGTCGGGACCACACCCCCATGAAATCCCGAGGCTAAGGAATGGGGTACCGACCAGCGCAAGTCGCGCTCTCTGAACTTCATCATCCTCCAGGGCGACCGATAATGCTGGCCTTCACGCCCCCGGGCCGAGGTCGACACAGCTCAGGTAGCAAGTGCCGTCCGTCGTTTCGGGCTCCCCGAAGACCGGCCCTAGTGAGTCGTGCGACCTGGGATCATGTGGCGATGAGCAAAAAGTCCCTCGTGCTGTCCGATATCCGCTCCCGAGCTGGCGCCTTCGTGGCGCAATGGCGCGAGGCAGAGGGGTACGAGCGGGGCGAGGCGCAGTCGTTCGTGCGCGATCTGCTGCGGGTCTTCGGGATCACCCGCTCCACGGCTGCGGTGTATGAGAAGCGTGCGCAGCGTGCGTCCACGGGCGGGCAGGGGTACATCGACGCGCTGATCTCGGGGACTGCGCTGATCGAGATGAAGTCTGCGGGCGCTGACCTGGTCAAGGCCGAGGCTCAGGCGCTGGACTACATCGAGTCACTTACCGAGCATGAGCGCCCGGATTTCGTGATCACCAGCGACTTCCGCAGGTTCCGGCTGCTGGATCTCTCGGTCGCAGTCGGCGAGGACGGGCTGCTCGAGTTCGGGCTCGAGGAGCTGCCGGCGCATGTTGAGGATCTGATGTTCCTCGCCGGCTACCGGCGTGCGAAGTTCGGCTCCATCGAGCAGGAGACCGCGTCGATCAAGGCCGCGCAGCTGATTGCCAAGCTGTACGAGCACCTCGAGGCCACCGGGTACGACGAGCACCAGGCCTCGATCTTCCTGATCCGCACCTTGTTCTGCCTGTACGCCGATGACTCCGGCCTCTGGGAGCGCGACCTGTTCTCCCGGTACATCGAAGAGCGCACCAGCGAAGACGGCTCCGACCTCGGCGCGCAGCTGACCACGCTCTACCAGGCCCTGAACAAGCCCGAGGACAAGCGGTACGGGCGCGACGATGACCTGATCCAGGCATTCCCCTACGTCAACGGCTCCGTGTTCGGCGAGGCCGTAGAGATCCCCTACTTCGACCGGGCCTCCCGCGAGCTGCTGCTGCAAGCCGCGTACTTCAACTGGTCCAGCATCTCCCCCGCGATCTTCGGCTCCATGTTCCAAGCCGTGAAGTCCAAGAAGGCCCGCCGTGAACTGGGCGAGCACTACACGACCGAGACCAACATCCTCAAGGTCATCCGCCCCCTGTTCCTCGACGAGCTCGAGGACCAGTTCACCAAGGCGCACTCCAAGAAGCGCGAGCTGGAGAAGCTGCTCGAGCACCTCGGGTCGCTGTCGTTCCTGGACCCGGCCTGCGGGTGCGGGAACTTCCTGATCATCGCCTACCGCGAGCTACGCGCCCTCGAGCTGCGCATCCACGAGCGCCTCCAGCAGCTCGACCCGTCCCGGGCGCAGCTGTCCTTGGACGCGGAGTCACGCGTCCATGTTCGTCTCTCGCAGTTCTACGGGTTCGAACTCGAGGAGTGGCCGGCCACCATCGCCCGCACCGCAATGTTCCTCGTCGAGCACCAGGCCAACCAGGCCGTGAACCTCACCCTCGGCTACGCCGTGCCGATGCTCCCCCTGCAGGACTCCGCCCGCATCACCGTCGGCAACGCCCTACGCCTGGACTGGGCCAGCGTGGTCCCGCCCTCCGCTGACGTGTACATCTTCGGTAACCCGCCGTTCCTCGGCCACGCCACCCGCAGCGCCGAGCAGGCCCAGGAGCTGCGCGACGTGTGGGAACGCAAGGACATCGGACGCCTCGACTACGTCACGGGCTGGTACAAGAAGGCGATCGGCTACTTCGGGACGGCCGCTGGCCGTTGGGCTTTCGTGTCGACCAACTCGATTACCCAGGGCGAGCCGGTCCCCGCGCTTTTCGGTCCGATTTTCGCGGCGGGCTGGCGGGTCCGGTTCGCGCACCGCACCTTCGCCTGGGCTTCTGAGGCGCCCGGGGCCGCTGGGGTGCACTGCGTTGTGGTCGGGTTTGATCGCTCTACAGGGAAAGCTCGGCTGTTCTCTTACCCGGATCTGCGGGGCGAGGCGATCGAGTCGCCAGCGCGCTCTATCAATGGCTACCTGGTCGACGGACCTAACGTGCTCGTCGAGCAGCGCCGGAAGCCACTCTCGCCTGGACTGCCAGAAGCAACGTTCGGCAGCATGCCCCGCGATGGGGGCCACCTCGTCGTCGAGGCCGAGGACTACGCCGAGGTCATGGCTGACCCGGTTGCCGCGAAGTACGTCCGCCCCTACATCGGCGGTCGCGAACTCGTCCGCCGGCAGGACCGGTGGTGCCTGTGGCTGGTCGACCTTGACCCGGCAGACCTGCGGGCCTCCCCCGTGCTCAGAGCGCGCCTTGAGGCAGTGCGAACGTTCCGTAGCGCCAGCTCCGCCGCCTCCACCCGCGGCATGGCCGCCACTCCCCACCTCTTCGGCCAGCGCTCACAGCCCGACGTCAATTACATCTGCATTCCGCGCGTAGTCAGCGAGAACCGACCGTTCATGACCTGCGCGCACTTTGGACCAGCCGTCATCGCCAATGACCAGACCTTCAAGGCGCTCGATCCCGACGGTTTCCTGTTCGGCGTCATCTCCTCCTCGATGTTTATGGCCTGGCAGAAGACCGTCGGGGGACGGCTCGAGTCGCGCATCCGATTCTCGAACACGCTCACCTGGAACACGCTGCCGCTCCCCGCTCCGGCGCCGGCACTACGCGAGAAGATCATCGCCGCCGGCCAGAACATCCTTGAGGCCCGGGCGATGCATCCCGAGCGCTCGCTCGCGGAGCACTACGACCCGCTCGCGATGGATCCCGCACTTATCAAGGCGCATCGAGCCCTGGACACGGTCGTCGACAAGGCGTTTGGCGCGAAGAGCACCTGCCGGAGCGAACAGGAGCGCCAGGAGACCTTGTTCGCGCGATACGCGGAGCTCACCGTCGACGAGGAGCAGAAGTGACCCCTACGGCCGCGCTGGCCATATCGATCGCCTCCGCCATCTTCGCGCTGGGTGGGGTTGTCGTCGGAATCATCGGCCTCGTTCAGTCGTCGCGCGCCCACAGGGTGGCCAAGGCTGCTGCGGACGCGGCGGAGGCCGCCAACCGCATCTCCGAGGAGTCGAACGGAATCGCCCGCGAAGCGAATCAGATCTCCAGGACGGCCACTCAGCAAGCGCACGAGCGGCACGACGTGCGATGGGATGCCAACTTCGGCGGCGAGGGCGTGCTGGTCGTGCGAAACCTCGGTAGGGACACTGCCTACAACGTGCTGATCCGAGCAATCTTCGATGGGGGCGAGCCCCACGAGATGGAGGCCGCGAAGGTCGGTCGCAGCGGAGAGGTTCAGATTGACCTTCCGGCCGTGCGGGAACAGCTAGAGAGGGACCGTCGAGAAGACGCCACCCCCACGCCCGGTCTCGTATTTGTCACTCCCATGCGGATGTATCGCATCGACATCGAGGCGACCTGGCAGTCAGAGTCCGGGCGCGCCTACCGAGATGACGAGGTCGGCGGTACTTGGAGCTCGCTAGAGCCGTAGCCCACCGCCCGACGAACTCACCAGCAATCAAGCGAGCGGCAACTCCGGCTGCGTGAGGTAGCGGTACAGCGTTGATCGGCTGATGCCGTGCTCACGGGCGATTTGGGCTTTGGGTGTGCCGGCGAGGGTGGCGTTGCGGACGGAGCGGATCTGGTCGCTCTCGAGGCTGCGGGGCC
>JBQGOU010000323.1:0-3752 GCA_052086865.1 Cellulomonadaceae bacterium | reverse complement strand
GGACGGTTCCGCCCGGGACCTCGACCCACCACACGTCCGGGGCACCGGGACCCGCCCAGGCCCGGACCGCGAGCGCCGCGGCGCACGCACCGGTGCCGCACGACCGGGTCTCGCCCACACCCCGCTCATGCACCCGCATCCGCACCCGCCCGGCCGGGGCACCCGGTCCCGGCTGCTCGCCGAGCGGGACGACGTACTCGACGTTCGTGCCCTGCTCGGGCACGGGCGTCACGGCCGGCGCAGCGGTCAGATCGGCCGCGACCAGCTCGTCGACGGTGGGGAGCGCGACGACCGTGTGCGGGTTGCCGAGGTCGACGCTGAGCGCAGGCCGCACTCCCCCGAGGCCCGGGGTGCTCACCTGGGCGTCGAAGCCCCGCACAAGCGCGTCAGGCCCGCCGGGGAAGGACCATTCGCCCATGTCCACGCTGTACCAGCCGTCCTCCTCGCGGTGCACCCGGCGCACCCCCGCGCGGGTGCCAACCGCCAGCGGGCCGGCCGACAGGTCGGCCAGGCCCAGGTGCTCGAGGTAGCGCGCGAAGACGCGCACGCCGTTGCCGCACATCTGGGCGACCGACCCGTCGGCGTTGCGATAGTCCATGAACCACGTCGCCTCGGGCGCGGCGGCCAGGATGCGGTCGCCCTCGGGCAGTGCCCGGGTCGGCGCGACCCGGATCACCCCGTCCCCGCCCACGCCGGCACGGCGGTCGGCAAGCGCGCGCACGAGTGCCGGATCCAGGCGCAGCGCAGCCGAGGTATCCGCGATCAGGACGAAGTCGTTCTGGGTGCCGTGCCCCCGGGTGAAGGCGAGCTCACGCAAGGTGCTCATGTCCCCAGCCTACGGCGGTCCTCTGGACCGTGGGCAGGGGGCAGCCCGCGCTCGCGTCGCGCCTCGGCCTCGGCCACGACCGCGAGCGCGTGCTCAAGCAGGTCCGGATCGTCGGCCTGCAGCCAGTGCACGCGCGGATCGCGACCGAACCAGCTCATCTGCCGTCTGGTCAGCCGCCGTGTGTGCACGACGACGGCGTCGAGCGCCTCCTGCTCGGTGCACTCGCCCCGCAGGTGGGCGAGGATCTCGGCGTAGCCCACCGCCCGCGATGCGGTGCGACCGAGCCGCGGCGCCAGGGCGCGCACCTCGTCCACCAGTCCCTGCTCCCGCATGAGCTCGACGCGTCGCGCCACGCGCTCGTCGAGCACGTCGCGCGCGCAGTCGAGGCCGATCTGCAGGCTCGGGCGCTCGTACTCCTGGCGCGGCAGGTGGGCGCTGAACGGTTCTCCGGTGATCTTCACGACCTCCAGGGCGCGCACGATGCGCTTGGTGTTGCGCGGCTCGATGGCCCAGGCCGCGGCCGGGTCACGGCGGGCCAGCTCGTCGTACAGGGCGCGGGTGCCCTCAACGCCCGCACGAGCCTCGAGCCGTGCACGCACGGCGGGGTCCGTGCCGGGAAAGTCGATCCGGTCGAGCAGCGCCCGCACGTACAGGCCCGAGCCCCCCGCGACGACGGCGCGCGCACCGCGTGCGGCGATCCGGTCCAGATCGGCCCGCGCCTCGGTCTGGAAGCGCGCCACCGACGCGTCCTGGTCGACGTCGAGCACGTCGAGCTGGTGGTGCGCCACCCCGCCACGCTCGGCCGGCGGAACCTTCGCCGTGCCGATGTCCATCCCCCGGTACAGCTGGAAGGCGTCGGCGTTGACCACCTCTCCCGCGACGTCCTGCCCCCCCGGCCCGGTCAGCGACCTGGCCAGGCCGATGGCCAGGTCGGACTTCCCCGTGGCCGTCGGGCCCACCACCGCGACTGTCAGCACGGTGGCGAGACTACCCGGACTGCGTCGCGCGGGCGGCCGCGGGCGCCGTCGTAGGGTGGAGACATGGAGCTCTGGATCCGCCGCGCAGGGCGCGGGCTCGGGGCGACGGTCCGTCGCCTGGCGCCTGCGTGGGCCGCGGCCGCGCCCGCGGCGGGCGCGCCCGCGCGAGTGCACCGTAACCGTCTGGCGGCATGGTTCGATGCGCGGGGTTACCACCACTTCGTGGATGCCGACGGCGATCTGGGTGGGCTGTGGCGCTCCCGGCCGTTCTCATTCCTGTTGCTCGGAGAGCACGAGGAGATTCTCCAGGTGCGGGCGCAGTGGAACCGCGAGGTGACGATCGAACGGCTCGAGGAGGTGATCACCTTCTGCAACGACTGGAACGCCGACCGGATCTGGCCCAAGACCTACGTGCGCGTGGGAGACGACGGGATGATCCGGCTGTGCGCCGAACTCTCGATCGACGTCGAGGACGGGATCGACGACGATCAGCTCGATCAGTTCCTGACCGGCGGGATCGGCTCCGCGACCCTCTTCTTCGACGCCCTCTCGGAGCTGTACCCGGACCCCGCCGAGGCGGCGCCGTGACCGCCCGGGCGCTCCTGCGAGTCGTTGGCGACCGGGTGCGTCGGCTCTCCGAGCGGGTGCGTCGCGGACCGGGGACGCCCGGGACGCAGCCCCCGCCGAGCGCAGTGAGCCGCGAACGCGTCGCCGCCTATCTGGCCTCCCGCGGTGACGCGGTGCGCTGCGACAAGGACGGCGACCTGACCGGGCTGTGGAACGGGTGCCGCTTCTGGTTCCTGCTACTCGGCCCGCGCCAGGAGATCCTGCAGGTGCGGGGGCGGTGGCGGCTCGCCCTGCCCCGCGCCACCCACCTGGGTGCGCTGCGCGCGATCAACGACTGGAACCGGGACCGGATCTGGCCCAAGGTCTACCTGCGCGACGAGGGACCCGGTCTGGTGCTGTACGCCGAGACCTCCTTCGACCTCGAGGCCGGGGTGACCGACGCCCAGCTCGCCACGTACGTGAGCTGCGGGCTCGCTTCCGGCGTCCTCGTCTTCGACGCCATGACGGAGAACTACGGGCCCCGCCCTACGGACGGGGCGGAGCCGGGCGACTGAGCCCGGGACATGCCGCGCGCGGCTGCGCGCGCGGCATGTCCCGGGGCGTGGTTCAGCCGAGGACTGCCGTGGGTGGCGTCGTCATCCACTGCACGAGCTGGAAGACCACTCCGTTGGGGTCGACCATCTGGAAGTAGCGCTCCCCCCAGGCCTCGGTCTCGATCGGGGTGACGATCTCAACCCCCTCCGACCGCAGACGGTCGTACTGGGCGTCGATGTCCGGGACGGTGAACACGACCAGCAGCCCGTCGGCATGGCCCGCGGCGCGGGCTGGCTTGAACGTCGGCAGGCCGGTGCGCAGGTAGATGAGGTGGAAGTCAGCCTCAGGGTGGGCCAGCGAACGGAAGCCGTCCGCTCCCATCTCCTCGGTGAAGCCGAGGTGCCGATGCGCCCAGGTGGCGCCGGCATCGACGTCTGGGACGTTCAGCGAGATTGCCGAGCTGGTGACGTGCACGGGTGAGCTCCTGTCAAGTCGAGATGTGAGTCGGGTGCGACGGCTGTGCGAGTGGGCCACCAGGGCATGTCCGCACCCCGGCCGACGGTGTGATCAACAACCGTGCGTTGCACACCGTACGGTGTACAACGAATGCGTGACAGAATCGTTCCCGTGACCACGCACCGCACTGGATCCGGTGAGCCGAGCCGGACGCTCGCCCTGCTGTGGGGCGCACTAGCCCCAACCCCGCCGCACAAGGGGCCGGCGCGGTCCCTGACGGTGCCGCAGCTTGTCGATGCCGCCCTGGACCTCGCGGATGCGAGCGGACTTGGCGCCGTGACGGTCCGCGCCGTCGCGCACCGCGTGGGGGTCTCTGCCATGTCCGTCTACAC
>JBQGOU010000322.1:0-3779 GCA_052086865.1 Cellulomonadaceae bacterium | reverse complement strand
ATGCCCAGGTGGTGGGAGGTGCCGTGCACCATCCAGCGCCGGTGCCACTGCCCCTCGGGGGCGAGCGACTCCTCGGCGGTGCCGGGCAGCAGGCCCCACTCCTCGAGGCGCTCGGCGATGACCGCCATCGCCGCGGCGTGCACGTCGCGGAACAGGGCGCCGGGGACGGCGGCGGCGAAGGCGGCGTCGGCGGCATCGAGGACGGCCTGGTAGACCTGGCGCTGCGCGTCGGAGAACGTCCCGTCGATCGGCAGGGTCCGGGTCACGTCCGCGGTGTACAGCGACTCGACCTCCACCCCGGCGTCGAGCAGCAGGAGCTCGCCGGAGCGGGTCGGGCCGTCGTTGCGGATCCAGTGCAGCGTGGTGGCGTGCTCGCCGGAGGCCGCGATCGTGTCGTAGCCCACCGCGTTGCCCTCCAGGCGGGCGTGGGCCTCGAACGTGGTTTCGACCACGCGTTCGCCACGGGTGTGCGACACGGCCCGGGGCAGGGCGCGCACGACGTGCTCGAAGCCCTCGATGCTCGCCGCCACCGCCTGGCGCATCTGCTCGATCTCGTAGTCGTCCTTGATCAGGCGCAGCTCGGAGACCGCCTCGGCCAGCCCCGTGTCGCGATCGGCGCCGTCCTGTGCGGTGCCGGCCTCCGCGCGGATGGCCTCGACGAGGGTGTCGAGGTTCTCGTCGACCCCGGGGACGACTGCGAGCGACACGCCCGCGCCCACGTCCTTCGCCAGGGCATCGGCGAGCTCGTCGATGTGCGCGGTGGCGATGCCGGTCAGCGTCGCAACGTCCGCGAGGCTCGGACGCGCGCCGACCCAGAACTCGCCGTAGCGGGAATCGGCGTAGAACTCCTCCGTGGTGCGCTCGGCCAGCGGCCGGAAGTACAGCACCGCCTCGTGCTCGCCACTGGCGCCCGGGTGCAGCACGAGCACGGCGTCGGGTTCCTGGTCGGTGCCCAGGCCCGTGAGGTGGGCGAAGGCCGAGTGCGGGCGGAACCGGTAGTCGGTGTCGTTGGAGCGCACCTTGAAGCCACCGGCGCCGATGACCAGGCGGGTGTCGGGGAACCGGGCGGCCAGCGCGGCGCGGCGCACGGCGGTGTAGGGGGCGAAGGCGCCGGGCTCGGGGGTCTGGTCGTGGCGGGGCAGCCATGAGGACGTGATGAACTCCCGGAAGGCCGCAGAGCCTGGTCGCTGGGAGCGGTTCTGGCCGCGGGCGGCGAGGGAGTCCTCGGGTGCGGGGGTGGTGTCGTCGGCGCTCATGGCGTGGTCCTTCCTGCCGCGGCCAGCGCGGCGGGTGCGTCGTTCGGGGTGTGTGGGCGAGGGGTGACCCGATCCATGAAGTCGAGGACGGCGTGGTCGAAGGCCACGGGGGCGTCGGTGCTGACGTCGTGGCCCGCGTGGTCGATCACGACGAGGTCGACGCCGGGCCGCACCCGGCGCAGTCGGGACTCCTCGAGGCGCAGCCGGTCGTAGCGGCCGTTGACGAGCAGCACCGGCACGTCGGTTGCGCGCAGGTCCGCGGCCGTGGACACCGGCCGCAGCGCGGTCAGCGCGTCACACACCACGTCCCACGTCGGGCGATCGGCGCGGGGCGCGCGGGCTCCTGCGCGGGCGGGAGCGGGTGCGTGCGGGGAGCGGGCCAGGGCCGCGAGCGCGGACGTCTGCTCGCGCAACCGCCGGCCTGAGGTGACCACGGCGCTGCTCACGTCCCGGTACAGGCGCAGGGGCTTGCCGTGGGGATCGGTGCTGCACGACGCCGCGACCACGCCCAGGAGGAGGTGATCGTCCGGCAGCGCCCGGCCCCGGTGCGCGGCCGCGTAGTGCAGGGCCGTGAAGCCGCCGAGGGAGAGCCCGACGAGGACGACCGGCACGCCCGGCGGCAGCGAGCGTACGGCGGCGTCGATCTGCGCAAAGGCGCCGGCCATGGTGAACCGCCCACCCAGGCCCGGGCCGTGCCCGGGCAGGTCGACCGCGCGGGCGGGGTGGCCCAGGGACTGCATGACCCGCATCTGGGGGTCCCACAGCGCCCCGGACGTGCGCAGGCCGTGCACGAAGACGACGGCGGCTCCCGGACCGGTCACGAGGGTGGGTGGCACCTGCGCGGTGTCGGTCATGGGTGGGGGCGCTCCGGTGAGGACGGGAAGGGTGGCACGGCGTCCCGGCGACGGGGCACCACCGACCATTCTCCCACTCCGGGTCGCCGGGTGCGCGACCGCGGGGGTGAGGACCGTGAAGACCTGGTGACGAGACCCGTACAGTGTGCTGCGTGCGCATCGACCTCCACACCCACTCGGCGGTGTCCGACGGGACGGACCGTCCCGCGGCGCTCGTGGAGCAGGCCGCTGCGGCGGGCCTGGACGTCGTCGCCCTCACGGATCACGACACCATGGGCGGTTGGGACGAGGCGGCCGCCGCCGCGGTGCGCAGCGGCGTGGCCCTGGTGCGGGGGATCGAGCTGAGCGCGCGGTGCCAGGGCGTGACCGTGCACCTGCTGTGCTACCTCAACGACCCGGACGACCCGGCGCTGGTGGCCGAGCTCGCACGGATCCGTGCCGACCGCGCCGACCGGGCCAGGCGCATGGTGGCGCGTATTGCCCAGGACTATCCCCTGACCTGGTCGGACGTATGCGCGCAAACCCGGCCGGGCACGACCGTCGGGCGTCCGCACATCGCGGACGCGCTGGTGGCGCGCGGACACGTGCCGGACCGCTCCGCGGCCTTCGCGTCCATCCTGCGCGACGGCAGCGGCTACTACGTGCCGCACTACGCGCCCGACGCGCTCGCTGCGGTGGCGCTCGTCCGCGCCGCCGGCGGGGTTCCGGTCCTCGCGCACCCCGGTGCGCGCGTGCGGGGCGGCATCGTCTCCGACGCATCGATTGCGCGTATGGCGCAGGCCGGGCTCGCCGGGCTCGAGGTGGCGCACCGCGACAACGACGACGCCCAGCGCGTGCGCCTGGCCGCGCTTGCGCTCGAGCACGGCCTGTTCACGACGGGCTCAAGCGACTTCCACGGCCGCGGCAAGCCCAATCGGCTGGCCGAGAACACGACGGAGCCCGCGGTCTTCGCTCAGATCGAGCGGCAGGGAAGGGTGGCGGTGGTGCGCTCATGAGCGACCTCATCGACGTCCGGTTGTTCACGGAGGTCTTCATCACCCTGTTCGTGATCATGGACCCCCCGGGCTGCGTGCCCATCTTCCTGGGCCTGACCAGCACCATGACGGCGCAGCAGCGCAAGGCGGCAGCCCGCCAGGCCATCCTGGTCGCAGCCGGGGTGATTCTGGCCTTCGCCCTGTTCGGGCAGCAGCTGCTGAGCTATATGCACATCTCGCTGCCGGCCCTGCAGGCCTCCGGGGGCCTGCTCCTGCTGCTCGTGGCGATGCAGCTGCTGACCGGCACGATGGAGCAGCCGACCCCCTCGGGGTCGGGAAGCGTCAACGTGGCGATGGTGCCGCTCGGCACGCCGCTGCTCGCGGGTCCCGGGGCCATCGTCGCCTCGATGCTGTTCGTCCAGCGCGTCGACTCCGTCGCGGGCTGGGTTGCGGTCGGCACCGGCTTCGGCGCGGTGTGCCTGTGCCTGTGGCTCGCGATGCGCTTCGCCAGCGTGGTGCACCGGGTGCTCAAGGAGTCCGGCACCACGTTGGTGACCCGCATCGCGGGCATGCTGCTCGCCGCGATCGCGGTGCAGCTCGTGGCCGACGCCGTCATCGCCTTCGTCCAGAGCGCCTGAGGCCCAGAGCGCCTGAAAGGCAGGGCGCCTGAAAGGCAGAGCGCCTGAGGGTGCGGT
>JBQGOU010000321.1:0-3790 GCA_052086865.1 Cellulomonadaceae bacterium | reverse complement strand
CGGGCACAACGTGGCGCTGGTGGTCCAGAACGCCTGACGTGGCTGGCTTTTCTGGGCTCCGGGTCATCGATTGTGACCCAGAGCCCAGAAAACTATCCGACGCGGTGCAGCCAGCGCACCGGCGCGCCGGCGCCCGCGTACCGGAAGGGCTCGAGCTCGTCGTCCCACGCCTGCCCGAGCGCAAGCTCCAGCTCGTGCCGCATCTGCTCCGGGTCCTGCGCCTGCTCCAGTGCGGCGCGCACACGGTCCTCCGGGACGACGATGTTGCCGTGGACATCCGTGGCGGCATGGAAGATCCCGAGCTCCGGGGTGTGGCTCCAGCGGGCGCCGTCGGCGCCGTGGCTGGCATCCTCGGTGACCTCGAAGCGCAGATGGGTCCACCCGCGCAGCGCGGAGGCGAGCCGTGCACCGGTGCCCTGCGGGCCCTGCCACGAGTGCTCGGCACGGAGCATGCCTGGCGCGGCGGGCTGATCGGTCCAGTCCATGCTGACGCGACCGCCGAGTACGTTGCTCGCCGCCCACTCCATGTGCGGGCACAGCGCACGCGGCGCAGAGTGCACGAAAAGTACACCGCGGGTGATTGCACCAGCCATGTCGATCCTCCCAGTGTCGAGGTACGTCTTCCCCAACGGCCTCAACCGGGCGGAACAACAGGTCACACGGAGTTCCGGACACCATGATGCCCCACGCGGGCGTGGTATGCGAGTCCCGCGCCTGCTCAGCCGGCGAGGAAGGCCAGATCGGCGCGGGCTCGCGGGCTCCACGGCAGCGCCGTCTGGGACAACGCGGTCGCTGCGGCCTGGACCAGCACCTCCAGGCGTCCCTCGAAGTCCTGCACCGCCAGGCCGTCGGGCCCCAACGTCACCAGCGGATAGGGCAGGCCGGCCGGCGGAGCGTCGCCCCGACACACGACGAGGTACACCTCGTCCGAAACCGCCCGCTCCCCCTGCAGCGGCGCCGGGCCGAGGCCAGTGAGCAGACGGGCTGACGCGGCCCGGGCGGCACCCTCCCAGCCGGTGGTTCCCGCCACCCGCGGCTTCTCGTCGCCGCGGGAGCCAGTGTCCGTCTCGGCGCGATCGGGGTGCTGGTCAGGGCGTAGGAAGAAAGCGTTGAGCGTCACCCAGCTGCGCTCCGGGTCGAGCACGGTGCGCTGCCGGGTGAGCTCGGCCGCGGTCAGGTCCTCGATCGACGGCCACACCCACTCCGGCTCGGGCCACACCAGCTCCAGGTCCACCGGGTCACGGGTTCCGGCAACCGCCTGCGCCTGCGCAAGCGCGACGCCGAGTGTGGTTTCGGTGGGGTCGGGAACCTCGAAGCACTCCCCCTGCGTGAAGGAGGGGACGGTGTCATCGTCGCGGATCCGCGCCGGATCGGCAGCTACCTGCGCGACGGCGTCGGGGCCGCCCAGGACGATCTGGTCCACGACCCGCAGGAAGCGGCGCCGGCCGAAGACCTCGCCCGCACCGGTGAACGGCCACGTCCGCAGCTCCCGGGCGTGGGCCTCGGTGTCGAGCAGGGCGTAGGCCCGTCCCAGCTGGGCACGTGCCGCGGTGAGGACCCGGGGATCGGCGCCGCGCTGCTGTTCGACCCATCGCGCGGCCGCGTCCACGCTGACAGGCCCGTCGAAGGAGCGCAGCACGCGCCACAGCTCCGTCCAGGTACCCGGGTCGGTGTCGTTCGAGCCGCCCCGGACGCGGCGCAGGAAGCCCATACGCGGGCGCTACAGCTGTTCGCGGATGGCGCGCATGGCCTTCTTACGCACGGCACGGTCGAGTCGGTCGATGTAGAGGTGACCGTCGAGGTGGTCCACCTCGTGCTGCAGGCAGCGCCCCATGAGCTCATCACCCTCGACGATGACGGTGTTGCCGGCAAGGTCCGTGCCCTCCACCTTGGCGTACCAGGCGCGCGTCGTCGGGAAGAACAGGCCGGGCACGGACAGGCAGCCTTCGTCGCCGTCCTGGAACTCGTCCTCGGACAGCTCGACGATGCGAGGGTTGAGGACGTAGCCGATGTCGCCCTCGATGTTCCAGGAGAAGGCGCGCAGGCTGACACCGATCTGGTTGGCGGCGAGACCCGCGCGGCCCTCGTCATCGACGGTGTCGAGCAGATCCTGGACCAGCGAACGAACGCGGTCGTCGATGCTCGTGACGGGTTCGCAGGGAGTGCGTAGCACGGGGTCCGGAATCACCCGGATCTCTCTCATGGCCATACGAGCATTCTTTCACGGCGGCGAGGCGACCGGATCACGCGCCGACGACCTGAGAAGAGCGGCGAAACCGTCGCCGGTGAGAACCAAGAAGCCCCTTGGTCGAAACGACCAAGGGGCTCATTGCTCCTGCGGCTGGACTCGAACCAGCGACCGTCCGATTAACAGTCGGATGCTCTGCCAACTGAGCTACGCAGGATTGTCACGCGCTGTTCGCGCGGTGCGCGGATAGAACTGTATCAGGCTCAGCGGGGTAGTCCGGACGCGTCCCGGACGCGCGCCTCTGCGGCGTCGACAGCAGCCGCCGTCGCCGGGTCCGTAAGGTCCACGGCGGCGGGTCCGATCACCTGGGAGAAGAGCTCGCCCCGGGCGTCGCGGCGCACGGCGACCCGCACCTCGACTCCGCGCGCGAGGGGCACGCTCTCGGCGATGACGACGGAGGACTGGACCCGCTCGCGCAGCGTGCGGGCAAACGTGGGATCCTGGTTGTCGGCAAGGGCAAGCACGGTGTCATCGGTGCCGTCGACCCAGCGCACCGTGAGGTCCGCGGCCTCGGCGTCGAGCGAGGCGGTGTCGACGTCGCACCAGGCCCGCGCCAGGACGTGCTCGCCGCGCACCACGGCCACGTAGTGCCGCGTGGCCACGGCCCAGCCCTCGGGAGCCTCCGACGCGCCGCGCGCGCTGACGTACGCGGCATGGGTCACCCGCGCAGGGCGCAGCGGGGCCGCGGCGAGCGCACGCTCGCCGGTGTGGGTGCGCGCGAGGCGGTCGACGGCGGCCGGGCAGCGGCGGAACAGTGCCATGGACCAACGGTAGCCCGGCCACCACGACGCAGGCACGCCGGTGTGGTGCGCACCGAACCGAGCCCGCCCGAGGCGATACCCTGTGTGGTCGCGGGGCGATAGCTCAGTCGGTTAGAGCAGCGGACTCATAATCCGTCGGTCCTGGGTTCAAGTCCCAGTCGCCCTACCACGTTGACCAGGGATTTTTGCCGTCTCCCGAGAACAGCTTCGGTCAGAATGGCGCAGGATTGGCGCGGCGGGTCCACCGTGCAGCGGACCTGCGGATCGGGGCTTTGTATGAGCAAGGTTGCGAAGTCCGGGGTCGGTGTACCGGGCGTGGGAGCCTTGTGCGCCGAGGCTGTGAGACAGCGGTACTCTGTGGCTCGCGTCGTGGTGAGGTGTCCTGCGACCGAGAGAATGACCGTCAAGTGAACGTCCAAGGCCTCGCCTCCAGGAGAATCGATGAGAACGGATCCGGCTCGAAGCGCGGGCATGCTGGCAGCGTGGTTCACGCTCAGTCCTCTGTCAGCGGGACTTCTGGCGTGGGGGGTACAGCTCCAGAGTGTTGCGACCCTGATCGGTCAGCCCACTCCAGGCGGAGCTATAGGACTCATGACGGTCGGCGCTGTCCTGGCTGTGGCCTCCCCGGGGCTCGGCGCGGTCGGCCTGTTCCGCCTGGTGACGCGGTTCGAGAAGCACAACCCGATGGCCGCCGCTCCCTCCCCTGGTCCGCAACTCGTCGGCTACTAGCCTCGGGCTTTCGTCCTGGCGGTGTCCGGGTAGCGGGCGGGTAAGAGAAAAG